>CAZHIV010000576.1:0-10351 GCA_964532675.1 uncultured Planctomycetaceae bacterium | reverse complement strand
TGAGGTCGCGGCGCTGGTGAGGCAGCAGCCGCTCCAGGGCCGCGGCGCGGTCGGCGCTGCCCTCGGCGAGGATCATCCGCTGCATCGCCGCGATGCGGCCGCCCTCGAAGAACATGTGCTCGGTGCGGCAGAGGCCGATGCCCTGGGCGCCGAAATCGCGGGCCCGCTTGGCGTCCTCCGGCGTGTCGGCGTTGGTGCGGATCTTCATCGTGCGATACTTATCGGCCCAACCCATCACGGTGGAGAAATCGCCGGAAAGCTTCGGCACCTGCGTGGCGATCTCGCCCGCCATCACTTCGCCGGTCGAGCCGTCGATCGAGAGCGTATCGTTGTGCCCAAACGTTTTGCCGCCGACCTTGATCTTGCGCGCCTTTTCGTCGATCGTGATCTGGCCGGCCCCGGCTACGCAGCAGCGGCCCCAGCCGCGGGCCACCACGGCGGCGTGGCTCGTCATGCCGCCCGTGCTGGTGAGAATGCCGACGGCCGAATGCATGCCCTCGATGTCCTCGGGGTTGGTCTCTTTGCGCACGAGCAGCACCTTCTCGCCGTCGTGCGTGCGGTCGACCGCTTCGGCGGCCGTGAACGCCAGCTTGCCCACGGCCGCGCCGGGCGAGGCCGGCAGGCCGAGCGTAAGCAGCCGGTTCTCTTTCTTGGCCTGCTGTTTCGCCTGGGGGCTGAAGCTGGGAAGCAATAGTTGCGTCAGGTCGCCGGCCGGAATCCGCACGACGGCCGTCTTTTCCTCGATGAGCTTCTCCTTGACCATGTCGCAGGCGATCTTGACGGCCGCCGCACCGGTCCGCTTGCCGTTGCGCGTTTGGAGCATGAACAGCGTGCCGCGCTCGATCGTGAACTCGATGTCCTGCATCTCGCGGTAGTGCTGCTCGAGCGTGTCTTTGATTCCCAGGAGCTGCTTGTAGACTTGCTTGTTCCACTTGGTCATTTCATCGACGGGCTGCGGCGTGCGGATGCCGGCCACGACGTCTTCGCCCTGGGCGTTGATGAGGAACTCGCCGTAGAACTTGTTCTCGCCGGTGGCCGGGTCGCGCGTGAAGGCCACGCCCGTGCCGGAGTCGTCGCCCATGTTGCCGAAGACCATCGACTGCACGTTCACCGCGGTGCCTATCAGGCCCGTGATATTTTCAATGCGGCGATAAGAAACCGCTTTGTCGATCATCCAGCTCTTGAACACCGCCTCGATCGCCAGCTCGAGCTGCTTAAGCGGGTCCTGCGGGAACGGCTTGCCGAAATGCTTCTGGAAGACTTTCTTGTACTCCTCGCAGAGCTGGATCATGCCCTCGGTGGGCACGTCGGTGTCGAGCTTCGCCTTGTACCTGGTCTTGACCTTGTCGAAGGCGTGCTCGAACAGCTCGTGGTCGACGCCGCAGACGACGTCGCCGTACATGTTGATGAGTCGGCGGTAGGCATCGTAGGCGAAGCGATCGTTGCCGGTCGCGTTTGCCAGGCCGACGACGGCCTGGTCGTTGAGGCCCAGGTTGAGGATCGTGTTCATCATGCCGGGCATGGAGACGGCGGCGCCGCTGCGCACGGAGACCAGGAGCGGATCCGCGTTGTCGCCGAACCTCTTGCCGAGCTCCTTTTCGAGCATGGCCACGTTCTTGGCCACTTCTTCGTTCAGCCCGGCCGGCAGCTTGCGGCCCGCTTTGTAGTACAGGTCGCACACTTCGGTGGTGATGGTGAAGCCGGGCGGCACCGGCAGGTCGATGCTGGTCATCTCGGCCAGGTTGGCGCCCTTGCCGCCGAGCAATTGCTTTTGCTTGCCGTTGCCTTCGGTCTTGGTGCGGCCGAAGTAGTAGATCAACTTGCTGGGTCGGCCGTTCGAGGCCGACGCGCGGGAGGATTGCGAAGATGGGGCCGGCTTGGATTTGCGTGTCAGACTTGCGGTTGCCATGAAAACACCATTCGAAGTGACAAAAATGTTGGATGGATTGGTCGTGTTCCGCCGCGCTATGTAATTGACGGACAAGGTGGTCCGCCCTACCCTGATGCCGCGGAAAGCGGACCTTCTCCGACGTCGAGAGCTGGGAGAAACGGCGGCAAATGCGAACCGCTCAATGTAGCCCTGCTCGCGGAGTTGCGTCAAGGCGAATCCATTTGATCGCGTTCCCTGGGTACCTCGATATATCAGTCTTATGCCCGAATCCGGTCCACGCTCCGACGGTTTCGCCATGGCGGTAATGGTCGAAGGCGGATTGGCGCTGTTGGCCGTCGTGCTGGCCGGGCTGTTTCGCGTACCGCTGGGCGATCTGGTGGCGCCGTGGGGAATGCCGCTGGCTTGGGCGGTGGCGCGCGGGCTCGTCGTCACCTTGCCGATGCTCGCCGTTTTCTGGTGGCTGATGCACTGGGACCGGCCCGCGCTGCGGCGGCTTCGGGAGCAAGTGCAGTGGCTCATCGGCGAGATGTTTCCGGAGGCCAGCCTGGCCCAATTCGCGCTCGTCGCCCTGCTGGCCGGCGTCGGCGAAGAACTGCTCTTTCGCGGAGTGATTCAAACGCTCCTCGGCGAGTGGACAACGCCGCTGGCGGGCCTGGTGATCGCGAGCCTGGTGTTCGGCGCCGCCCACGCGCTCTCGAAGCTCTACTTCCTGCTCGCCACGCTGATCGGCGCGTGCTTCGGCTGGCTGGTGCTGCACTACAACGACCTCGTGGCGCCGATGGTTGCCCACAGCGTGTACGACTTCGTGGCGTTGGTGTACATCTCGAGAACTCGCCGCTCGGGGCTTAGCGCGGATAACGCCCCGCCGCGCGAAGAGCCCTGACATACGGCGAATTCGGCGAATGCCCCGGATGCAGCGGCCAACCGTCATACGTTTGCACGAAGTGCCACCGCTGCACCGGCAACCGCAGTTTCAGCGGATTGTCGTCGATGTACTGGATCGTCCGCCGCACTTCATCCGGATGATTGGACGAAAGCAATTCGCATGCCGTGGATGAGATGGGATGCCGATCAGCGCTAAGCCGCAAGCGGCGAACGAGTAGTGGCCGGTGCGGCTTAGCGCTGCCGGTCAAAGATCAACAGGTCGGCCAGCCGCTGGCCGAGGGTGGTCATCTGCTCGGTTTCGCCGTCGATCTCGCCGTTGATCTGCACAACGAGGGCGGCGCGCCGCTCGGGGAAACGCTGGGCGCAGAGCCGAAAGCCGCGCGTGTCGCCGTTGTGGTGGATGCGAGGCTCGCCGCGGTACTCGTCCAGGAACCAGCCGAGCCCGTAGCGGCTTCCGCCGCGATCGGTCGTGACGTGCGCGGTGAACATCGCTTCATAGGAATCGGCGCTGAGCAGCTTCCGTTCTTCGATGCCGCGGAGCCACTTCTGGTAATCGCGCAACGACGTGTAAATCGCGCCGTCGCCGCGGATGGCGCTGGTGAGGCTTTGATCGTAGCGCACCCAGCGGCCGTTTTCCCGCTTGTGGCCGAAGGCGCGGTGCGGCACTTCGTTCAGACCGAGCTGAAAGAGCACCGAGCCCTTCATGCCGAGCGGCCGCAGGACCTGGTGCGCCATGAAGTCGTGAAAGGGCGTTTGGGAAACGACCTCGACGACGAGTCCCAGCAGGGCGTAGCCCGAATTGGAGTATTCAAACCGTTCGCCGGGCGCGAAGCGGGGCTCCGTGGTCTCCATGATCAGGTGCAGCACGTCGAGGTCATCGAGCTGCAGCGTCGTGCCGTTCGGAATTAGTTCCTCGTAGGGGGTCACGCCGGAGGTGTGGGTCAAGAGGTGCTTGACGGTGATCTTTTCGCCGTATTCCGGGAAACCGGGGAAGAACCGGCTCAGCCGGTCGTCGAGCGAAAGCCGGCCGCGGTCGACGAGCAGCATTACGGCCGTGGCGGTGAACTGCTTCGAGACGCTCGCCATGCGGAAGTTGGTCGCGGGGGTGCAGGGCGTATTGGCTTCGACGTCGGCCACGCCATACGCGTGCTCGAAGACCAGGCGTCCGCCGTCGAGGGCCATGACGCAGGCCCCGACGTGCGGCGGCAGGGCCGCTTCGACCTGGCGAGCAAGTTCCGACGTGTCCTCGGCCATCGCCATGGGAGATTCTGAGACGAGCCCGATGGCGGCCCCGACCGCGGTGACGGCAAGCCAGCGTGGCGCGCGAGTGATCATCGGTACGATGATACGCGCCGGGAGCGCTAAGCCGCAAGCGGCGATTGTTAGGGGATTGCGATGCCGAGCCGCTCCTCTTCCTCTTCCTGGATGATGATGCGTGGCGTGACCATCATCATGAGGCTGTTGGTTTCGCGGCCGATGCCGACGTTTCTGAACAGCCGGTTGATGTAGGGCACCTTGGATAGAAGCGGGACGCCGAACTCGTTACGGCCTTCGGAAAGCCGCTTGATGCCGCCCAAGAGGACGGTGCCGCCGTCCGGCACGCTGACGGTCGTTACCACGGAGACGAACTGGAACGCCGGCAACTGCACCGTGACGCCGCTGCGGACCGCGGATTGCGCCTCTTGCTCCGACCCGTTGCCGTCGTCGTCGTTGTTCGTGGAGCTGCTGGAGCTGGTCGTCGAGGTCGAGCCCTCGAACGTGAACTCGTCCACCTCGCCGATCTGCGTGAAGAACGGCACGATCGTCATCCGCACGTATCGGCGGTCGTCGGAGACGACCGCCTGGATGGTCATCATCGTGCCCTCGTTGAGCACCACGATGACGGGCTGCTGGGCGGCGGCAAACTCGCCGACCACCGGAATCACGCCCACGACGAACGGCCGCTGGATCGCGTCGGCCACGAACGCCTGCTGGCCGTTGAACAGCGTGATCTTGGGCGCTTGCAGCACGTTGGTTCGAGTATCGCCCTGGGCCGCTTCGATCAAGAAGTAGGCCTCGATGTCGCTCAGGATGGCGAATCCCAACCTGGCAGCGGAGGCCGGATCGTAGCTGGCGAAGGCCGGCGGAATCGCGAGGCCGAAGCTGCCCTGGCGGAAGGGGATGTCGAGGTCGGCCGTGTAGTTCGGGAACACGCCGCCGCTGTTGAGACCCACCGTTTGGCTCGTTCCGCCTTCGTAGGAGATACCCGGCGGCAGGGAACCCGCCGGCAGGCCCGTGCGGTCCTCGATGTTCATCTGGAAATCCACGCCGATCCGCTCGAAGAACGTGTCGTTGATCTGGATGAAGCGGACTTCGATCGTCACCTGCAGGTCCTGCAGGCGGCGAAGCTGCTCGAGCAGGTCGGCGATTTCCTCGTGTACGGCCTGCGTCTGGCTGACGACCAGGCTGAGGTTGGTGGGAAAGGGGCGGATTTCGGCCTCGCCGCCGCCGTTCTCCGCCCAGGTCTCGGTGGAGACGGTGGACACGATCAGGTCGATGAGCGAGTCGAAGTCGGCGTTGGCGGCGCCGCCCATGCCGCCGGGACCGGAGCCGATCGGCACCGTGCTGGGCGCCAATCCGGCGCCCGGGGCGGCGTTGAACTGCTGCGCCAGCACGTGGTCGTTGGCGGAAGTCCCGCCCTGGCCGTTGCGGCCGCCGACGAGAACGGCCGGCCCCGCACCGCTCAGGCCGTTCTTGCCGTAGCCGGCCGCGGCGTGCGCGTCGTGGATCAGGCCCTGCAACCCGATGCCGCTGCTGGGCACGAAGTTCGGGATGGGCACCACCAGGTCGGCCACGTTGTACGTTTTGGTTTCCAGCTCGCCGTCGCGCAGCTGCTCGCTGGTGATTTTCAGCACGTCGTCCTTGATGACGTAGCTCAAGTGGAGCGGCTCGAGCACCAGGTTCAGCGCGCTCTCGAGCGAGATTTCTTTGTTCAGGTTGAGCGTCACCGCCGTGTCGCTGTTCACGCCTTCCTGGCTGAGCCCGCGGGGGTCGAGATGGATATTGATGCCGGCCAACTGCGACAGGCCATCCACCACTTCGGTGAGCGGCGTGTTCTGGTAGCGGAGCATAACGGGCGTTTTGAGTCGCCGCTCGATCTCCAGCTCGCGCTCGGTGCGGCGCTGCATGCGGTCGCGCGTTCCCTTGCGGTTCTTGGCAAACTGCTCCCAATGCTGCTGGTCGAAGATCAGCTCGCGGCCGTCGCCGACTTTGCTGACGGCCGAACGCTCGACGTCGTTGAGCGTTTCCCAAATACCTTCCTCGCGGCCGTCGGCCAGCTGGCGGTTGATCATCTCGCGGCGGATAAACTTGGCCGTCAGCATCACCTGCCGCGCCACCGGGTCATCCGGCGCCAGCTCGGTCAGTCGGCGGGCGACGACCTCCGCCTCGGCGTAACGTTGCTCGTCGCGCAGGCGGTTGAATTCCTCCACCAGGTCGGCGATCTTCTGCTGGATTTTTAGCTTCGTTTCCTGGTCGAGGTCCCGCGCGGCCAGGACGGCCGCGTTGCGGCGGTCGAGCTCGATCTGGGCCGCGTTTTTTTTGATGTACGCCTGCGTCTTGTTGAGCGTGATGTCGATCCGCGTCAATAGCTCGCGCTGCGACGACTCGGGCAGCTTCGAGTCTTTCACCAATTGCTGGGCTTCGCGAAGGATGGTCAGTGCCCGCTCGGGGTCTTCGGCGCGAAGCTCCTGCGCTTCCGACTGGCGCTTGCTGATCTCCGCCGAAAGTTGCCGGGCCAGCACCTGCTGGCTTTCATCGGCGCGGTCCAGCAGCGACGACGGCGGTCCGGAGGCATTGGTGCTGCTTCGCGAGCCGGACGTGTTTGACTCCGAGGGAACGTCCATGCTGGGCATGGGCAACGCCTCCTCGTAGCGCTCATTCATGGCGGAATCGTTGGCCGCCAGGCGCACCGGTGCCGCCGCATCGGTCAGCTCCGCCGTGGCGGGCGGAGTTACGGCGGGCAGCCGCGCCGCCGCATTCGGCGGGCCTTGAGCCTGCCTGGCTTGTTCGATGTCCCACGCGACGAGCGAGGGCCGGTCTTCGTTCGGCAGAAACTGCGACTCGGGGACCTCCAACGCAGCGGCCGCCCGCGACAACTCCTCGGCCAGCTCGACGTTGCCCGCCTCCAGGGCCTGGCGGGCCTCGCTCAAATGGGCGAGCGCTTGCTGCTTGGGCTGCGGCTGGTTGGTGGCCGTCGCGGATGGAGCGGCGACCGCAGCGCGTTGAGGTGGAGTCAACGTAATCCCGCTCGCGGCATCGTATGGATCGTCGCTGGACGTGGATTGTGCCCCGTTGGGAAGCGCCCACGGGTTGACGGCGGCCGATTCGCCGCCCGCAGCGGCCGCCGCAGCCAGCGCCTGGTCCCAGGAGGCTTGCTCAATGTTTCCGCCGGTCTCCGACGTTTCGTATCGCGCCGGGGCAACCGCGCCCGGCGCCGAGCGCGCGAACGGGTTATCCGCCGGCTCGACGAACGCGGCCTGGTTGACCGGCTGTCGGTCGGCCATTTTCAGGGCCGCGGCAAAGTCCTGCTCGGCCATGCCGCTCGGTCCCGCGGGCGCGCCCTTTCCGGCCGCCGGCATGCCCTCGGCCGGGCCGGGATGGCTCGCGTCCTGGCCGCGGTTCAGGAACGGGTCGATGGCGCCGAACTTCCCCTTGCCCGACGTTGCGGTCGGTGAGTCGCCTTGCGCGCGACGGGCCCGATTCAATTCGCGGCGGACGCTGGATGGCGTGGGGCCGAAATGGAAAAGGGAATAGTGGATGTGCGAGTTCTCGGCGCGAACCAGAATCCGATCGGCTTCGGCGAAATTGCTCTGCTCGATCGCGCTGCGCGCTTCGCGGAGCATCAGTTCGACGTCGTTGCGCGTCAGCGGCCTGGTGACGGCCGAGCCGGCAGTGTCCGCCGCCGACTGGGCGGCACACCAGGGCGCTATGCACAGCGAAGCTACGAGCGCCCACGTCCCTAGCCGAATCGTTCGCATTCGTATTGCGCTCAACTCGCTTCTCCTTCCAGCGGCGTGTCGCATCTCCCGCCGCATACCGTGCCCGGTGCACGGCCCGAAACTCGGTCGGTCATTCACGTGTGGTCTCAAGTTGGGTGACCCGCGTTGCCGCGACGACTCGCGCCGCGGCCGGATGAAAAGCACTGATTTGGGATCGGGTGGAACCGCGCCGCTATACGAGCATTACTTGTCCGACGTATCCCGAGTCGCACCCGGCCAACGCGCCGTGAAATCGGTCGGTTCCTGGCAGATGAGGAGCGGGAAAGTACTGCCGCGACAAGATGGGGTCAAGCCCACTATGGCGCGAGACCGCCAAGGCGGCGGGCGCGCGCGACGAGTGCTACGCTAGCGGTACGCGCTAAGCCGCAAGCGGCGGAGGTGGGCGGAGGCGGCGGCGGGGCGGCTAGCGTTCGCGTCCGCCGCGGAAGGGGGCCATCCCGGGGCCGAACATCATTTCCCCTTCCCCGCCGCGCCGTTTGTCCGGCTCGGCGAAGAGCAAGCGGAGATACTCCACCGAAGTGCTGTCATCGAGCTCACCGCGGATCGATAGCTCGCCGCTGGGATCCATCAGCAGCACGCGCGCCGGCGCCGACATGTCTCTGGTGAGCCGGTCGCCGCCGGCAACGTCGAGCAGCGTCGCGCCGGTCTGGATGCGGTACTTGTCGAACGTATCGATCCAGCGGTCGCCGTCGCCGGTGTACTCCATTTTCTCGTGCATGTTGACGACGTAGCCGCGGCGGAACTCTTTCTCCTTGGCGATGTGAACCGCCGTGCCGTCGGCGTCGACATCGAACGTTTCGACCATCAGCTTGACGACGGGCTCGTCGTTGAACTTCTTTTCGTTCGCCGGCGTCGTTTCCGCGACGTACACGGTGCCGGCCAGCGGAATGCCGACCGTCGGGCTGGGATCGCTCCACTCTTCCACGAGTCGGACGGAGCTGCGATTGGCGGCGCGTAGGCGATCCTGCACGGCCGGCTCCAGCGTGCGGTCGGGCATTCCCTGGTTCGGATCGGCCAGTGCGAGCTTGACGCGATACTTGTATTTCTTGCCGGGCTCGACGGTGAAGTCCATGAACCGCAGGAGCCAAAAGTCGACGCCGCGGGGCAAGCTGGTGCGCTGGCCCGGACCGCCCCGTCCGCCGCCGAATCCGCCTTCGCGCGGTCCGCCCATCATCTCCCTTCCGGCAAATGGCAGCCTCCCTTCGCCGCCGAACCCGCGGCCGCCGCGAAGCCGACCGCCGCCAAAGCGGCCCGCCGGCTGGCGAAGCATTTGCTGCTCGTCGGGTCTCGACTGGAACAGCGCGGCGCCTTCTGCCGGATCGGTGGGCGCCTCGGCTAGCGGCTCGATTTCTTCCTCCAACGGCGGCGCGTTGATGGCCAGCGGTATATCTGGATGCGTGACGTCCGCGCCCCAGTCGCGCCCCACGAGCGGCGGCAACGGGAACGTCAATACGGGGTCGCCCAGGAAGTGCTCGGCGACCGGTTCCGGCGCGGGACCGCCGCCGGCCCAGAACTCCTGGGCCAGCTCGTAGAGCTTGTTCATCACACTCGTGTCGACGCCCTTGGCGTTGACCGGCTTGTTGGCCAGGATCGACTTGCGCTGCGCGTCGTAGACGGGCACGCGCTGCCACTCCAGCGGCTTGCCCCGCTCGACCTCGCTCCGCTCGACGATGTAGCCGACGTACTGCGGGAAGTCGTTGGCCGGATCGTAGCCGCGGGCGTTTTGAAACGCGTCCTGATAGAGCTTGCGTTGTTCGCGAACGGGCACTTTCGCCACGAAAGTGGCCCAATAGGCCCGCTCGATCCGCTCGCCGCCCTGCAGGGGAGCGCCGGCCGGCCGCGTCATTCCCTGGATGGCGCGGCGATCGGGATGTGCGGGGTCGAACGCAGCGCCCATTTCGCCCCGCCCCTCCGGGCCGCCGCGGCCGCGGCCCTGCTCGGCCTGCTGCCGCTGCTGCTCGGCCTGTTTTTCGGCTTCTCTTTGTCGCTCGTCCGCGAGCGCCTCTTGTTTCAGTGCCTGCTGCTTGAGAATTTCCGCGTCGACAAAGGCGAACAGGCCGGAGCCGCCGATCGCTTCCACGTCGACCGCGCCCAGCATCGGCGGATCGCTGCGGCGCTGCGTCGGCGGAATGACCGGCATGAAACCGCCTCCATCAATCGCGTACGGCCCGGAGTCTACCACCGGATCGGCGTTCTTCGCGACCTCCCTGGCGTAACGCACGTTGGGGGCGAGCTCGGAATCGGGCGGGGGCCATTCGGCATTCTGCACCGTGTTGTTCGCCTGGCTGATTTCGCTTTGCAAACTCGTCGCCTGGTAGCGGGAATCCAGCCCTTCCAGCCCCAGCGACGAATACACGAACCACAGCGCGAGCAGCCCCACCAGCGCGATGCCGGCTTTCTCGCCGTGCATCAGCAGGAGGCCTTTGATTCCGCCCAGTCCTTTCAGGTTGCCTTTCATAGTTCTGGATGCTGTATGGTCGATGCTGGATGGTGGATGCCGAGCGATTTACTGGGAGCTCAGTTTCAAAATTGTTGG
>CAZHIV010000575.1:0-8595 GCA_964532675.1 uncultured Planctomycetaceae bacterium | reverse complement strand
CATGAGCTTCCCCGATTGGGGCGACGGCCTGCGGATCAGCGTCGGCACCGACGAGCAGGCGGATGCCTGCCTGTCGCTGCTGCGGACGATGGTGTAGGGCTCGACGGGTGCATGCGGAGCCTGCAGCAGCGGCGTGTCATTCTGCGCATTCTGCGCAAAGAATTCCAAACAGGCGAGCTCTTGTGGCCTGCCATCGCCGGGAGAACCGATCCGAACCTTATAGGCCGCACGATCGTGCTGCGCGCTAACTACGGCGCAGGCGGGCCGATCGATACGGGCAGTCCGCAAAAAGCCGCGAGGCGGAACGGGCGGAACCATGGGGGCCGACGTGGAAGCACGACTTACGAACCTTCGCACTTTTTTGGCGGCGTGGAACGTCGCGGTCGCGGTCTGCGTGTGCGCGATGGCCGAGGCACCGGCCGAGTTGCAACCGCCATACCCGCTGCTGCTCGAGTCGGCTGGCTGGCCGGATGCCAACCTGAGCATGTCGATGGGTGGTCCCGTGCCGCGAGCGGACGACTCGATGCTGCTGACCGCGGCGCGGCAGGTCGTGCCCGGTCTACCGTCGCCGCCGGCGCCCAATGTGCCGCTGATCGCGCCGCTGACGCCCCCGCAGTTTGACGTGGACGCGCCGATCCCGGATCTGGCTTCACCCGGCGGCGAGGAGGAAAACGCACAGCGGCGGGGCGTGCGCCCGTACGGGGGCGGCCATCCGGGCGACTGGCCGTGGGGTTGCGGCGGATCGCCCTATCGCACCGGCCCGGGCCTGTGCGACGACTGGAAGGTCGGCTGCCGCTGGCGCGTCGCCGTGGACGGCATGGTGATGACTCGCGACGACGCCGACCTTGGTGCCCTCGCGGCCGCCATCGATGAAGACAGCGCCGGCGATCCGCTGGTCGACCCGATGCTGGAGCAGTTCGATCACGGGCCGGGCGGGCGAGTGACCTTCATGAGCCAGGTGCCGTCTTACGTCGGCTACCAGATGTTCGTCGCCTACGAGGGCATCGAGGAGTGGAACGCCTCGGTCGTGTATCCCAAGTTTTCGCCGCTGCCCGGCAGCGCGGACCCCGATTCCAGCGAGCAGCGCAGCCTGCATTACCGTTCGAGCTTCCACTCGGCCGAGATCAACTTCCTGCGGGAATGGCATCCAATGCTGCGGCCGTACTGCGGCGTGCGCTATATCAAGTTCGACGACCAGATCAACGACTTCATCAATCAGCAAGCGCCCCCGCCGCTGCCGGCCGACCCGTCCGTCGTCACCACGGATCGGCTCAATTTGTTCGATTTGGAAAACAATCTCATCGGTTTCCAGATCGGCGGCGGATACCAGCTGCTACAGTTCGGCGAGCGGCTTGCCATCGAAGGCTTCTTCAACGCCGGTGTCTATTACAACAGGATTAAATACACGAATTTGATGGGCGTGTTCTCGAGGGAAGATTTTCCGGATGGCACGACCGCTTTCTCGGATGTGACCAACAACGACGTTTCGGAGCTCTCCGAGATCGCATATGTCAGCGAGTCGTCGATCTCGGCCGTGTGCTGGCTCAATCGTTGCTGGGCGCTGAGGGCCGGGTACCAGACGCTGTGGATCGGCAACGTGCACCTGGCCGAGGATGCTTTTCTCGACACGGGCAACGACGACCGGAACCTGTTCTTCCACGGTTGGCACGCCGGCATCGAGTGCCGGCGCTAGTGCTCCGCACCTGTAGGGAACGCTCTGGGCGGCGTTTCGCGCCGAAACGCCGGCCGTACTTTGCTCGACGGAACGGCACGGAGGCCGTTCCCTACAGCGATTCGGCGAACTCTTCGGCCAGGATGCCGGCGACGATGGCGTGGAGCTTGTCGCGCGCCCGTTCGGCCGTGGCGACGACCTCTTCGCCGCTGGTGGTATGCGGTACATCCGGCGAGCAGACGTTGGTGATCGTCGACAGCCCGAGCACGCGGAGCCCGGCGTGGGCTGCGACAGTCGCCTCCGGCACGGTCGACATGCCGACCGCGTCGCCGCCGAAGAGGCGGAGCATGCGAACTTCGGCGCGCGTTTCGTAGGTCGGCCCGAGCATCGCGATGTACACTCCGCGATGACAGGCGAAACCGGCACGGCGGGCGATGGCCAACGCCCGCTCGCCCAGCCGCCGGTCGTACGGTGCCGACATATCCGGAAACCGCGGCCCGAGCCGGTCGTCGTTCACGCCCACGAGCGGGTTGCGGTTCAGCAGGTTGATATGGCCGTCGATGACCATCACGTCGCCGGCGGCGACGTCGGGGTTCAGCCCGCCCGCGGCGTTGGAGACGATCAATAGCTCGATGCCCAAGGCGTTCATCACGCGGACGGGAAACGTGGCCCGCTCCGCCGAGTAACCTTCGTAACAGTGGAAGCGGCCTTGCATCGCAACGACCGGCACGCCGCCTAGCCGGCCGCACAACAACCGGCCTTGATGGCCAACGGCGGTCGAGCGCAAAAAGTGTGGAACTTCGCCGTACTCGATCGCCGCCTCCAGCTCGATCCGCTCGCCGACCGAACCGAGGCCGGAGCCCAGGATGATCCCGCACCGCGGCGGCGTGCTCCACCGGCCGCGCACGAACGCGGCCGATTCATCGATTTGCTCGCGAAGGTGTTGCATGCGATAAAGCCACCGTAGCTTAGCTGGATTTCTGTAGGGAACGGCCTCTGTGCCGTTCCGAGTTATGGGCTCACGGAACGCCGCGGAGGGCGTTCCCTACTCACGGAACGCCGCGGAGGGCGTTCCCAACAGGTGAGTTTGATACGCAATGGGGTCCCGCAGCCCGGCTTCGGCGAAGCCTTTGAGGCGCAGGCGACAGGCATCGCAGCGGCCGCAGGCGATGCCGGCCTCGTTGGGCGCGTAGCAGGAGTGGGTCAGGCCGTAGTCGACGCCCAGCTCGGTGCCGCGGCGGATGAGTTGAGCTTTGGTCATATCGATCAGCGGCGTGTGGAGGCGGAACTTCATGGTGCCCTCGACGCCGGCCTTCGTGGCCAGGTTGGCCAGCTTCTCGAATGTCGCGATGAACTCCGGCCGGCAGTCGGGGTAGCCGGAGTAGTCGACCGCGTTGACGCCGATGAACAGTTCAGCCGCGCCGACGACTTCAGCATAGCCGAGCGCCAGCGACAGAAACACCGTGTTGCGCGCCGGCACGTAGGTAATGGGAATGCCGTGCGCCATCTGCTCGTCGTCGCGATCGAGCGGCACGGCGATTTCGTCCGTCAGGGCGCTGCCGCCGAACGCATCGAGCCCCACGGAAGCAACGACGTGTCGCGCGACGCCGAGCGCGTCGGCCACGCGCCGAGCCGCTTCCAGCTCGAACCGGTGACGCTGGCCGTAGTCGACCGAGAGCGCGAACAGGCGATACCCCTCCGCGCGGGCAATCGCGGTCGTCGTCGCCGAATCGAGCCCGCCCGAGAGCAGCACGACGGCAGAGCGGTTGTGTAGAGTCTCAGGCTGCGCCATCTACGATTTCTTGATCGATTTCGGATTTCAGGTTGCGGATTAATCAACTTACTGCAATCCCAAATCCGCAATTCCCCCCGCCCCTTTCGCTGTCGATTGTATCATGCCACAATGCACGACCCGTTGATAGGAGAGGCCCGATGTCGGACTCCCGCAAGGTGCTGGAGACTTTTGAGAACCAGTTTCCCGGCCGCGACTATCAGATCGAGATCGTGTCCCCGGAGTTCACGTCGGTCTGCCCGCGCACCGGCCAGCCGGATTTCGGCACGCTCACGATCACTTACACGCCGGATAAGAAGTGCGTGGAGCTCAAGAGCCTGAAGTTATACCTGCAAAGCTACCGCAACCAGGGCATTTTTTACGAGCACGTCACCAACTCGGTCCTCGATGACCTCGTGGCGGTCATCGAGCCGCGGTGGATGAAAATCACGGCCGCCTTCAACGCCCGCGGCGGCATGACAGAAACCGTGACGGCGAAGTACACCGCGGCAATGTAACACAAGGCAAGTTAGTAGGTGAGTAAGTGAGTAGGTGAGTAGGGGCCGGATGATCGGGTTACCTACTCACTTACTCACCTACTCACCTACTCACTTACTCACTTACTCACTTACTCACCTACTCACTTACTCACTTACTCACTTACTCACCTACTCACCTACTCACCTACTCACCTACTCACCTACTCACCAACTCACCAACTCACCAACTCACCAACTCACCAACTCACCAACACGTATGTCCGACCGCCCCCAAGTAGTGCTTTCCGGCTTCGGCGACGAGGCGGCCCATCACAAGACGGCCGTCGAGCAGTTCGCGGCGTTCGCGGCGATCGGGCTTCAATACTACAGCTTGCGGTTCGTCGACGTGGGCGGCGGCGTGAAGAACGTGATGAAGCTCACCAAGAGCGAGATCACCAAGCTTCGCCACCTGGAAGACGAATACTGCATGAACGTCGCCTCGATCGGCTCGCCGATCGGCAAGGTGAAGCTCCGCGACGTGGACGACGGCACCAAGAACGCCTTCGTGCCCTTCGACCGGTATCTCGACAAGGAAGTCAGCCGCGCGTGCGAGCTGGCGCATGCCTTTGAAACGAAGCTGATCCGCGGGTTCTCCTTCTATCATCCGAAAGGGTCCGATCCATGGGAGCACCTGCCGCAGGCTGCCGACCAGCTGGCGCTAATTGCCGAGGCCTGCCATCGCAGCGACCTTACCTACGGGCTGGAGATCGAGGCGAACCTGGTGGGTCAGTCGGGCGAGCTGGTCGCGGAGCTGCATCGCCGCGTGAATCACCCGGCGCTGGTGACGATCTTCGACGGCGGCAACATCGTCAGCCAAGGATGCAGCACCGAGGAAACGTTCAAGCAGTACCTGGCGATGAAGCCGAGCATCGGCTGGATGCACATTAAGGACTACCGCGACCCGCAGGCCAACGCGGTAGCCGGCCTCTCGGAGGCCGGCTCCCACGATGCCGGCCGGGCGACGCAGCACGTCGACGAGGAGAAGCTCAAGCATTTCGTGCCGGCCCACCTGGGCGACAGCGGGCACGAGCGGATCCTCCGCGACTTCGCCGAGGTGCTGCCGCAGCTCCACGAGAAGCTGACCAAGCGGGGCATCCCCGGCGTAGTGCTCGACCTGGAGCCGCATCTGAAGGGCGGCGGACAGTTCGGCGGCTTCAGCGGCCCGGACGGCATGGGCGTGGCCCTGCGGGGCCTGTGCCGCGTGCTCGACCACGTCGGCATCGAATATCATCTACGAGATTTCGACGACGTGCGGGCAGAGCGAGGATTTTGAGGCGGTCGCCGCTCGCCCTGAGCGTCTCAGCCGACTTGCCGAATTACTGCGCCTTCAGCGACGCGTCCGCCGCGGGCACCGGCCGGTCGATGTCGATCGGCAGCGGCGAATGATAGCCCACGGCTTCTTCCACACCGTCCTCCGGCTCGTCGTAGGCCTTTTCGCGGAGCGATTGAATCAACGTGCGATACGTCTGCCCGGCCCAGTATGCCGCCACCAGCAGCGCTACGGCGGCAGTGATGAATTGCAGCGAAAGCCAATCGGACGACTCGAGGATTAGCCACAAGCTGGTGACGCCGGCTAACGTGGAAACAATCACCTTGGTCAGCGCGTTGCGGCGATGCTTCCGCAGTGCGTGGCGGCTGATGGCCCGGCGGGCCGACTCGTTCGCCAATGCCCGCAGCGCCTCCAAATCCGTCCGTGGCGCCGTTGTCGAGCTTTTCGCGCGGCTGGTGCCTTGCCTCGTGGCCCAGACGAACGCACCGCCGGCGGGCTGGCTCGACGCGCCGGCATCCGTCGGTTGCCCGGTTGTGACCGGCTGATTGGCAGTCGCAGGCTGATGCCCCGTCGCAGGCTGATGCCCGACGGTCGCCCGCGGTGCCGCCGTCGGCGGCGCCTGCGATGCCGCCGGTCCGCCCGATTGGCCGCGCGTGCGCGCCAGCAACTTCGCCATGTATTGCTCGATCGATTCCTCGTCGTCCGAAGCCAAGGGCTCCGCGGCGGGGCGAGGTGCATCCAACTTTCGCGGCGCTTGAACGCTGCCGCCAACCGGCCGGGACGGCGCGCTTGCGGCGGGTTGCCCGCTTGCCTGATTGTCGTCTTCGAACAAGTGCGAGTACCGTTCGATGAACGAGGTCGTCTGGGGTTCCTTCGCGGCGGTCGTCGGCGGCGGTTGTGGAGCTGCCTGTTCCGGCTTGGGCGACGCTTCGGCCCGTTCCGGTTGCGGTCGTTCGTCGGGCTCCGCGGCGGGCTCCCATAGCCCGGCGTTCTCGGCGGTCGCTGCGGCGTCTGCCGAGCTGCCCGCAATGGCTTCATCGGCTTGCGGTTCGGCGTTCTCGAAATTGCGCTCAACGTCGTCCGACTCGCTCCACCGCGATTCCTCAACCGCAGGCGTCTGCCACGCGGTTCGCCATTCTTCCGAAGCCGGGACATCGGCCGCGGGCGTTTCGGGGGGCACGGTAGTTGCCTCGGCCGCGCGCGCGGCCACAGCCTGCGCGGCGGCTAGCTGCGACTCCAGCTCGGCAATCAACTTCGCTTGATCGGTGAGCTGCAGGGTTGCCTCGGACGTGCGCCGTTGCAAGGCGTCGCGATCGGTTTCGAGCGAATTTTGGCTTTCCCGCGCCGCCGCTAGCTCCTGTTCCAGGAGTTGGACCGACTCGCTCAACGCGGTGAGTTGCTGCGCTTGCTCGGCGAGTTGCCGCTCGGCGACCGCGACGATCGCGTCGGCCTCGGCGGCCGTCTGCTGCTTGGCAGTCTGTTCTCTTTCCCGCTCGGCAACGGTCTGGGCCAGCGCCTCCTGGCTCCGCTGGGCCTCTTCGAGCTGCTCGCGAAGGGTCGCATTCTCGGCAACGGTCTGGGCCAGCGCTTCCTGGCTCCGCTGGGCCTCATCGAGCCGACCGCGCAGTGCCTCGTTCTGCTCGCGCAGCGTCTCCTGCTGCTCGCGCAGCGTTTCATTGGTCTCGTCGAGACGGGCTATGGTTTCGGCCTGCTGCCGGGTCGCCTCTTCGAGCTGCTGCCGCGCTTCGGAAAGGCTGGCGACCAACGCGACGTTTTCGTCTGCTAGTTGCTGCCGCTCCTCGCGAACGGCCGCCGAGTCCTCCACCAGCGAGTTTTGGGCTTCGGTCGCCGCCGCACGCTCCTCCTGCAACCGGTTGAGCTCCTCCTGAAGCTGAGCCAGTTGGCCGGTCAGTTCGTCGTGCTGCTCGTAGAGTGCTTCGTGCGCCGCGGCCAGGTCGTCGAAGTGGTCGACGTGCTTCTGCAAATCGGCCGCTTGCAGCAGTGCCCGATACAGCTCGCCCGACATTGTTTCCCGATCTGATACGGCGGCTCGCATCTGGCGCTCGACGTCCGCATAACGCTGATTCTCGTCGCGGAGCCGGTCGCGTTCCTCCTGGAACGCCGATTTGGCCGTGGTCAGGGCCGAGATTTCCTCGCCGAGTTGAGCGATTCGGGCCTGGAGCTGCTGATTCTCGTCGCGCAACTCTTCGCGGTGGCCGCAAATCGCGGCCCGCTCGTCGGCCAGGGCGGCCTTTTCGGCTGCAACGGCTCGCATCTCGGCTTGCAACTTTTCGTTCTGTTTGCGGAGCTCATCGCGCTCGCCGCACAGGGCCGACCGCTGGTCGGCGAGCGCCGCCTTCTCCGCGGCCAGGGCCTCGAAGTCCAATTGCAGCCGTTCGTACTGCCGGCGATAACCGTCCCGTTCGCCGCAGAGCTCCGCCTGCTCTTCCTCCTGGGCTTCGCGTTCGGCCGCCAGCGTCTGCATGTCGTGTCGAAGTTGGTCGATCTGCTCGCGCAGCTCGTCCCGCTCGCCGCAAAGTGCCGCGCGCTCATTGGCGATCGCCGCGCGCTCGGAAACCGCGGCCTGCACGTCGGCGCAAAGCCGCTCGATTTGCCGATGCAGCTGGTCGCGTTCGTTGCCCAGCACGGTGCGTTCTTCGGCAATCGTCGTTTTTTCGGCGGACACGGCCTGCAGATCCCTTTGCAGCCGTTCGACTTGCCGGCGGAGGTCGTCGCGCTCATTGCGAAGCGCCGCCCGCTCGTCGGCCAGCGCCGCCTTTTCGGAGGCCAGCGTTTTGCTGTCCGCGCGAAGCCGTTCGTTCTGTTGTTGGAGCTCGTCGTGCTTGGTTCGCAGCGCGGCCCGTTCGTCGGCCAACCCCGCTTTCTCGCCGCCGAGCGCTTGCAGGTCGGACCGCAGCCGTTCGTTTTGCTCGCGAAGCTGGTCGCATTCGCCGCGGAGCGCCGCCACTTCGTTGGTGAGGTGGGACTGTCGTGCCTGCTCCTGGCGATTGTCGTCGGCCAGCCGGCGGCGCTCTTCGGTGGAGGCCGCCTTTTCTTCCGCCAAGGCCTGGTTGGCGGCGGACATCGTCGCCAACTCGCGAGTCAGTTGTTCGACGCGGCCGGTGAGGCTGCGAACTTGGCCGCCGAGGCGCTCGTTCTCGCAAGTAAGCTGCTGCCTGGCGGCGACCAGGGCCTGAGACTGGGTTGCCTGGCGCCGGGCATCGGCCAGCTCGCCAAGAGCCTTTTGGAGATCGCGGGCGGCTCGATTCCGCTCTCCGGCCGACTGTTCGATTTGCTGCTCGAAATCGGCAAACTGCAGATCGAGCTGGCGGTCGCGCTCGGC
>CAZHIV010000574.1:0-4758 GCA_964532675.1 uncultured Planctomycetaceae bacterium | reverse complement strand
AACGGCGACGCGGCGGCGCTCACCGAGATGCTTCGCGCGCTGTTCTCCGTTCCGGCAGAGCCGGGAGCCGCGCCCGCCGGCGGCGGGTTGGGCCAGGGCGGACCCGTGCGAATGCAATTCTCCGTCGACCCGCGAACTAACAGCATCATCGCCGCCGGCTCGCGCGAAGACCTCGCCGTCGTCGAAGCGATCCTGCTGCGGCTCGATGAGGGCGATCTGCGGGAGCGGGTCACCACCGTTTACCGATTGAACAACGCCTTCGCCGAGAACGTGGCCCAAGCCCTCAACCACTGGCTGCAAACCGAGCGGCAGGTCGAGGCCGCGGCCGACCTGGCCATCAGCCCCTTCGAGCAGATCGAACGCGAAGTGATCATCGTGCCCGAGCTGGCCACCAACAGCGTGATCGTCAGCGCCACGCCGCGGTTCTACAACGAAGTGATCCGCATAATCAACGAGCTCGACGAGCGACCGCCGATGGTCCTCATCCAGGTGCTGATCGCCGAGGTGCGGTTGAACGACACGGACCAGTTCGGCGTGGAGCTCGGCTTGCAGAATTCGATCCTGTTCGATCGCTCGCTGTTGTCCGACGTGCAAACGATCACCACGACGACGCAGGACCAAGGTGCCGGAGGAGCCGTCACCACGACGACGCAACAAGCGATCATCAACGCCAACGGCAATCCGGGCTTCAACTTTAACGATCCCGACTTGCCGCTGGGCAACAACCTGAGCACCGGCGCCCTGGCGACTGCGGGCAATGTCGCGGCGCAGGGCTTGTCGAATTTTGCCGTCAACCGGCTCGATCCCACGCTGGGATTCAGCGGCTTCGTGTTCTCGGCGTCCAGCGACGCGGTGAGCATCCTGCTGCGAGCGCTGCAGGAAAAGCGGCGGTTGGAGGTGCTCAGCCGGCCGCAGCTCATGGCCCTCGACGGCCAGCCAGGCATCGTGCAGGTCGGTCAGGACGTGCCCACCGTCACCGGCGTTACGCTCAATGAGTTTGGCCAGACGAACACAATCGTCTACCGCTCGGTGGGCCTGATTCTGCAGGTCGTGCCGCGGATCAGCCCCGACGGCCTGGTCGTCATGGAGATTACGGCCAACAAGTCGGAGGTCGGACCCGAAGCGGACGGCATCCCGATTTCGTTCACACCCGCGGGCGTTCCAATCCGGGCGCCGCGGATCGAGGTTTCGCAGGCGCTGACGACCGTCAGCGCGCTGAGCGGCCAGACGGTGATCCTGGGCGGCTTGATCCAGACTCGCAAGCAAGACATCCACCGCCGCGTGCCGATCGTGGCCGACATTCCGCTCTTGGGCAGCCTGTTCCGCTACGACAGCGTGAGCGAAGAACGGCGCGAGCTGTTGATCATCCTCACGCCGCAAGTCATCTACAACAAGCTCGATTCCGACCTGGTCAAGCAGATCGAATCGTCGCGCATGAGCTGGATCCTCTCGGACGTGATCAACGTGCACGGCGAGGCGGGGCTGCGGAGCCGTTGCGACGAATGGTACGACGGCGAAATGGAGTCGGTTTACCCCGGCTGCATCCCGGAGGAAGGCCTGCTGCCGCTGTCGTCGGGTCAATTCGTTCCCGGTGGGGAGATCGAATTCGGCACGCCGCTGCTCGCGCCGGCGGGCGAGGCGCCGGCCGGCGGCGAACGGCTGCCCGTTCCGCCGCCGCCGCCGTCCTTCGGCACCGATCGCTACGAGATTCCATGAACGCATTGCGATCCAAGTCCTTGCCGATAGTTCAACTGGCCGTCGCTGCCGCGCTGGTCGCGGGCTGCCGCGCGCCGAAGGCGTCGGACTTCAAGCCGTCGAACATCTTCAGCTTGAAGAGCAGTTGGCCGTGGCGCGACGGCGACGAGCCGGAGGAAGGCACGCCGGTGCGAATCGTCGGTGCGTGGACCGATACGGTCCGGAGCGAGCCGGGCAAGAAGCCGCAACGCGGGTTCGGCGGGCGGTTGATGTTCTACGGCCCGGAGGGCGACCAGCCGATCCTCGTCGAGGGGCAGCTCGTGGTGTACGCGTTCGACGAGAGCGGCCGCGAGCCGACGGACAACAAGCCGACGCGAAGGTACGTGTTCCCGTCCGACCAGGTGCCGCTGCACATGAGCACGTCGGAGATCGGCGCATCGTACAGCTTCTGGCTGCCGTGGGACGAGGCGGGCGGACCGCGGACGGAAGTCAGCCTCATCTGCCGCTTCGAGCCGAAGGACGGCGCGGTCGTCACCAGCGAGCAGACGCGGCACCTGCTGCCGGGCGCGATCGCACTCAATTCCGCGACGGCAGGTGGCACACCTCCCCGATTGCCGGAAGGCACTGCGTCGCGCCCGGCGCGGCCGACGCTGGAAGATCTGCGAAGCAAGGTGCGGACCGAGGGCGGTGCGCAACTGGCCAGCTACGAGAGCCCCGTGAGTTTTCCCGCAACCGCGAGCCAGCCGCAGGCTGCTCCGGCGTCGGCGGAGCCGGCGCGGCGGATGCAGGTTACGTCGATCCGGCTGCCGGATAATTTTCAACTCCCTTCGGCCGCGGACGTCGTGGCGACGCCGGCAGCGTCGCGCACCCCTGCCCTGCCCCAACCGCCGGCGACACCGCTTCACCAGCGGCCGGCCGGGCAAAGTCCGCCGCCGGCTGCTCCGCCCTCCACTCAGCCTGCGCCCCCGGTGCAACCATTGCCGACGGCGAGCTTTGGCTCCATTAATTTGCCACGACCTCAGATCGTGGCGCCGCAACTTACGACGCGGCAGCCGGCGCCCGGCCCGGCGGCGGTCACCACGCCGGGAATCAGTTATTCGGCGCCGGCGACGTCGCAACCGGCGGCGCGATGACGGTCATCTCGTTGCGGACCTGCCGCACGCCCGGCTCGAGGCCGACGAGCTTCTCGAGCACCAGCCGCTGACTCTCTGTCGCCGCGACGCCGCGCAGTACGGCGGTATCGCCTTCCATCGTGACGGCCGGCTGGGCGATGTTGTGCTCGGTGAGAATCTTGGCGAGCCGGGTGCGGACGCTATTGGCCACGACGGCCGGTGCGGGACGAGGCGCGGCGAACGCGACTTGCAGCTGGACGCGCATCGGCTGCGGCACCGTTTCGACGGCCTGCGCCGGCTGGCGATTGCGCGTCGCCCGATTGACGTTGCGATTTGCCTGGTTGAAGAACTGGCCTCCGGCGCGGCCCAACTGGTTGGCGACGGCGGCCATGTCGGCCGCGTCGCGGCCGATGAAGTTCTGTCCGCCGCCGAAGCCGCCCCCGCCGAAGCCGCCCCCCCCGAAGCCGCCGCCGCCGAAACCGCCGCCGCCGAAGCCGCCGCCGCCGAAGCCGCCGCCGCCGAAACCGCCGCCGCCAAAACCGCCGCCGCCAAAACCACCGCCGCCGAAGCGCCCACCGCCGAAGCCCGTATTGCCGAATCCGCCGGATCCGAATCCGCCCTGGCCGAATCCGCCGCCGCCGCCGAAACGACTGTTCCCGAATCCAGCGCTCCCTAGACCGCTGCCCCCAACGCCGCCCCCGCCGAGCCCGCCGCCGAAGGCGGACGTGCCGGATGCTCCCGACCAGCCCTGTCCCCGCACAACAGCCGCCGCGGCCACGACAGCGGCGAAGCACAACAGCGGGGTGACGAGGAAGGATTTGTGGGACATAGACGTCATGTGAGCTCGGCGCGGTGAGACATCATTATAACATGTCGTTTTGGGGAGATTCCTGGCTCACCTCGCACGTTTTCGCGCCGGGGTGCCGCCGACGGCGCCGCCGGAGGGGCCGGAGCGGGGCGTCTCGCGATCTTCGCGGTCCTCGTCGATGTCGAAGTTGCCGCTGCCGGTGGCTTCCTGCACTTCGGAGACGTTCGGGTCGCCGTGTCCTTCGTTGGTGCCGGCGAGGCCACCCACCGCGGTGCCGCCGCCGGCGGTGCCGGCCGCGTAGATGTCGCCGTGATGGAACTTGTGATGCGGGACTTCGCCGGGCCGTTGGCGCCGCGGGCGGCTTTCCTGCATTTCGCCTTCCGGGGCGAGCGTGTCGGCAGGCACGTGCGGCCGACCTTCATCGAGGCTCACCTCCGGCGCCGGATTCTCGGCCGCGCAGGTGACGCAGTAGCGGGTGAAAGGGATCGCCTCGAGCCGGGCCTTGGCGATTGATTTGCCGCACGACTCGCACCGGCCGTAGGTGCCCTTGTCGATCCGGTCCAGGGCGGCGCGGGACTCGCTGACGAGGTACTGCTCGTTGGCCAGCAGGGTGGCGTTGAGATCGTAGAGATACTCTTCGGTGCCCATGTCGCCGAGGTGTAAGGGGGCGTTGGAGAGCTCGCCGCCCCCATTACCGCCGCTTCCGCCGCGCGTTTGCTCGATCATGGCGTTGGCGTCGATGCGGAGGCGGGAAGCGAGGGCCTCCAGGCGCTTGCGATGCTTGTCCAGCTCGGTCTTCGTCATTTTTTTCATCGCCGTTGCTCCGATCTAGGGCATGTTATCCGCGACACGGGGCGGTGCCAATTTGCCGCGGTCGTTGCCGGGTACGAGTCTACCATGCTTTGCAGCTTTGCATCCTGTGCAAAAGTTGCGCCGCCACGGGGGCCACGCGAGGCCCCCCGTGCCGGCGCGCAAATTGCCCAAAATTGAGAACGTTTGGCGTATACCGGGATGACCTCGAATAATTCTCGCCTAATGTAAGAGGAGCTCGACCGCGCCACCCGCAGGCTGCGCGCGAAACCGGCGTAATGGTGCCTGGATTCATTGTTCCGTTGCATCGGGTGATATCATAAAGTGTTAGAG
>CAZHIV010000573.1:0-30512 GCA_964532675.1 uncultured Planctomycetaceae bacterium | reverse complement strand
ACGCCTGAGGCGCTGGTTCTGGCCGACGGGACGGAGTTTGAGTTCAACGCGTTGCCGGCCGATGCGGAGTTTGCGGGCAACTTTGCCGGCGGATGCCCGAAGCTGCCGACTGAGGACGAACGCGAGCGCATCGAGAATTATCAGGTGAACGTCTGCCTGACGGGCCCGGGGGGAAGCCTCGACGCGGCCAAGAAGTTGATGGCGGCCGCGGCGGCGGTGATGGCCGCCGGCGGGGCGGGCGTGTTCGTCGACAACAGCGGAATCGCCCACGGCGCCACCGATTGGAACACTCTGCTCGACGGCGCCGACGACGGCGGCGTGTACTGGGCGTTTATCAGCACGGTGCGGGGCGACGACGAAGTGTACTCCGTCGGCATGCACATCCTGGGCTTGTGCGACGCGATCATCCCCGCCACGGGCAACGACGAATACGATCACCGCACGCTCAACAGCTTCCTGGGATACACGGCGTTCAGCGGCGCCAGGATTCAAGAGGGCGAAGTGGTCGGCGACGCCGTGCTGCCCACCTTCAGCGCCCACATGCAGCCGGACGACCGCGTGCCGGACGACGCGCCGATGCACAACCCCTACGGCCGCTGGCGGCTGGTGCCGCTCGACAGCGAGCAGAATTGACTCCCCACGGCACGCCGATGGCGGCCGCCCGGGCCGGTGTCAATCTCCAGATGCGCCGCAGTCCCCGAAAATTGGGGATAGCGAAAAATACCGTCGCCGCCGCCAACGGCCTGGTGCTCGATTTTGGCGGCAATATCACCGGCTTCGGCACCATCGATACTCCCGACGATCCGCTCGTGCCCTTCATCAACAACGGCCACCTCGAGGGCAACTCGGTTGCCGAGCCGATCACGCTGGAAGGCTACGTGAAGGGCGTGGGCACGATGAACAACGTCGTGATAAACGGCACCACCGAGCCCCGCCGCCCTGACCGTGGGCCATGTGGCGTACAGCGAGAGCGCGACGCTCGAGATCGAACTTGGCGGCACGACGCCCGGCAGCCAGCACGATCAAATCAACAGCACGGACACGCTAAACCTCGACGGCACGCTCGACGTGTCACTGATCAACGGCTTCTCGCCGGCCTTCGGAGACACGTTCGAGATACTCTCAGCCATCGGCGGAATCAACGGCATCTTCGACACCGAGCTGCTGCCCTCCTTGGCGGGGAACCTGGTGCTCGATGTGGTTTACGATTCCAACGCCGTCTCGCTCGTGGCGGTGCTGCCGGGCGATTTCAACTTCGACGGCAGCGTCGACGCGGCCGACTACGTCGTGTGGCGCAAGAACGGCGGCACACCGGCGGAATACCAGACGTGGCTGGCGAATTTCGGGCAAACGGCCGCCGGCAGCGGATCGGCGGGACCCGTCGATGCACCATCGGCTGTACCGGAGCCGGCTTCTCTGGCCCTGCTGCTGATGGGCGTCGCTCTCTGGGCGACGAGCCGCCGGAAGTAATCCCAGCCGGGCATTTACGAACTGGGGGGTTCGCGCAGAAGACTCTCGTCTTCGCGCGATCGGGGCACAATTGTGGCGACGCGGGCGCCGGGTCTCTGCTAAACTGGCGGAATGGAGAGGCCTTTCTTGTTTGCCAGCCGCCTGGCCACGTCGCGGCCAGCTGCGCGGCTGTTCGTTTTCACTTTCGTTTCGCTGTTTTGGGCGGAGCGCGCCCCAGCCGTTTTTGTGGAGGGGATCGACGTCTCGCACTGGCAGGGCAATATCAACTGGACGTCGGTGAAAAACGCCGGCATCAAGTTTGCCTTTACCAAGGCCACCGAAGGAGTTGATTACGTCGATCCGCGCTACCACGCAAATATGCAGGGCGCCAGGGCGGCGGGCGTTTATATCGGGCCTTACCATTTCTGCCGCGTGGAGAGCAAAAACGGCGTGCCGTTCACCAGTTACGACGGCAGCCCGTTTGCGCCCGGCTCGGACCCGCACATGGATGCGTTGACCGAGGCCGAGGACTTTCTCGACGCGATTTTGCCCTATTATCAAACCGGCCAGCACTTGCCGCCGGTGGCCGACGTGGAGCGGCTGCCAGACTTCGGCAACCAAACGCTCAACCGCTTGTTCATCTCGAACTGGGTGCAGATTTTTTCCGACACGGTTTACGACACCCTGGGCGTCAGGCCGTTGATCTACACGAGTCGGTTTGGCGCCAACACTCGCTACACTTCGGCCGTGGCTTCTTCCCACGAGCTGTGGCTCGCCTGGTGGAGAGGGACCGGAACGACGCAGCCGCCGTCCCCCTCGGACACGCCGCTGTGGGACCCTTGGCTGTTTTGGCAATGGACCGACGAGTGGAGCGTTGCCGGCATCTCGGGCGACGTGGACGGCGACGTATTCAACGGGACTCTGCCAGAGCTCGAGGCGTTGTTGCTGGGCAAGGACGGCTCGATACCGGGCGACTTCAACCGCGACGGATCGGTCGGCGCGGCCGACTATGTCCTCTGGCGCAAATCGCAAGGGCAAACCGTGCCGCTCTATACGGGCGCCGACGCCAACGGCAATGCCCGCGTGGACGACAACGACTACGCGCTTTGGCGGTCGCACTTCGGGCAGACGGGCGGCGCGGGAAGTAGCCCGGCCGTGCTGGCGGGCGGGGTCGTTCCGGAACCATCGGGTGTAGTTCTGACGCTTTTCGGTGCTGTGGCACTTCTCTTGACGCGAGTTCGGCTTCGTAGGACGGCGTGCGAACGGCTGGCGGCAACCTGCTGCATTGTTGCGATTTGCCTTGCGGCGGCACGGCCGGCGGCGGCCCAACAGGCGTCGGTGTCGGCCTGGGACGCGGCTGAGTTTCGCATCTGGGGGTTCATACCGAATTGGAGCGGCGAGGCGGGCACATCGGTCGTTGATCAGCTGAATGCTATGTCTGCGGCGAATACGTACAATCACGTCTCCGACGTAATCTACTTCGGCGGCGTGCAACCCACCGCCACCGGCGGATTGGCCTATCATTCGACGGCTGTGCCATCACTCAACACGCTCAAGTCTCTTTCCGAACAACATGGGTTTGGTTTGCACATGAGCATGTTTACCGTGTCGGGAGGCTCGGTCGACAGCGTGTGGACGTCCATCGTTTCCAATCCGACGTACCGCGCCAACTTCGTCAACAACGTCGTGAATAACGTGTTAGTGCCGTACAACATGAGTGGCTTCAATTTCGACTGGGAGCGGCCGAACACGGCAACGAAGTGGGGCAACTATACGCAGTTGGCGCGCGAACTGGGCGATGTGATTCGCCCGCTGGGCATGGAAGTATCTGTCGATGACTACGGTTTCGCCGACTCGCGATGGGACGATACGGCACTCTTCGATGCCCGCGTGTACGATCAGCTCTTCATCATGGGGTATCATTACGGGGCGTCGTCAAACGAGACATTCGCCAACGGAAAGTTGGCGCTCACTGGTCAGGGTACCGAAAAAGCATTTAAGGACGAGCAGCTCGCCATCGGCGTGGGCACCTGGGGATCCGGCGGACCCGCGACCGTAACTTTGCGTAACTTCGTAGCGGCAAATCCGAATTTGCCGTACAACGCCGGGTCGATCACTGGAACGTATGTCGACGTCAACGGCGTCACTCGCACCGGAACCTGGAATATCGAAAGCCGCCAGCAAGTGCGCGAAAAGACGCAGCTTGCACTCGATCGCGACATGCCCGGCATGTTTAGCTGGACGCTGCATTACGACGCGCGCAACGAGTATGGCCTGCACCGCGTGATGCACCATTATTCGATGTTTCAGCGCGGCATTCCCGATTTGAACCTCGACGGCAAGGTGGATGCCGCCGACGCCCACGCGCTGGCCGACAACATGGGCAGCGTGCCGGGCTGGACCGGCACGAACACGGCGGCGCGGTTCGACGACTTCTACCTCAGCGGCAATTGGGAGCAGGGCGACCGCGACGGCAACGGATTCGTCAACCAGCAGGACGCCGATTGGCTGGCCGGGCGCTTCGCCGCGCTGGGCGTGAACCTGCCCGACCGCCTGGGCTACAGTGGCACGTTCGAGAACTTCCAAAATAGCCGCGGCCTGACAGGCCGCTGGCGGGCCAAACGCGAGACGGGCGGAAACCTGCGCGAGACGGGCAACTACACGCAGCACGGCCCGGACCATTTTGATTGGTTCGCCAACGGCGTCGGCAGCGAGAAACACAGCGACTACGCCGTAACGATTCGCAATCAAAATGCCGCCGAAAAGTTCGACAACCTCAACACCCTGCCGCGCCAGATGCAAGTCGATCTGGAGTCGCCGATTGACTTGTCAAAACATGAGGTGACGTATGTCACGTTACACGTGCAGCAGAAAACAGGCCCGGTGCTCGCATCGCAGCTGGCGTCAAGCAATCGGACGCTGTCGCTGGAGTTCCTGGATGCCGCGGGCGCGAACCAGTTTGAGATTACGTTGCGAGGATCGCAGGAAGAGTTTGCGATTCAACACCAAGCCGATGCCGGCGGGGAAGACGTATCGAGAAGCGGTTTTTCTGCCGACAGCACGTATATGTTCGTCGGCAAGATTTCCGGCAACGGCAACGGCGCGAATACGATTCAGGCGTCGTTATGGCCCAACTATTCCTCGATCGGCAACTTTGCTGAACCAAATTACCCATGGATGCTCACGGCCGAAAGCAGCGACGGTTTCAACCCCACGATTACGGACCTTCAGTTCACCAGCCTGTTTGAAGCCAACTACACGGTGAGCAACGTGTGGACCGGTACGGCGGCCGACTTGTTCGCCCTGCCCTCGTCGGCGATGGGCGATTTCAACGGCGACGGCATCGTGACCGCGGCCGACTATATCGTCTGGCGCTCGTCGCTCGGCCAGTCGGGCGCGCTATTGGCGGCCGACGGCGACGGCAACGGCTGGGTCGACGCGGCCGACTACGCCGTGTGGGCCTCGCACCTCGGCCAGACGGTCGGTGCGGGGGCCGCTAATGGACCCTCACTATCGGCAGTCCCCGAACCGGCGGCCGGCGGGCTCATGTTGATGCTTGTGCTTCTGGCCGCCGTGTCGCGCAGTGCGACCTGGCACGGCCGCAGGTAAACGCCGCTTACGTAGGCTCGGCGCGCCAGCGGCGGCGACGACAGTGGGCCGCCGCAACCAGCGCGGTGCACATCAAAAACGCCGATGCAGGCTCCGGAATGCTCGTGACGATGAAGTCCAACTGGTAGTCCGTCAACGCGCCCGTCTGCTGGATCCAGAACGTATACGATGTGCCGGTCAGCGGCGGAGTGAATCCGATCGAGCCGGGCCCCGCTCCGATATCCGGAAGCAAATCGTCGCCCGGGTCGTGGCCAGCGCCGGGGCCGAAGTGCGCGTAGCCATCCAAGTTGCCGACATTCGATATAGCGTCGCCCGGATCGAAGGTGAACGTGGTTCCGCTCTGAACGCCGATAAAGGCAGTCGTATCGAAGGAAGTGTATCCCTGCATCAAAATGCTGACTAATTGATGGTTGGCCGGCAGATCGATCCTCACGTACTCTAAATCGGTCTCCTCTTCCTCTTGTTCATTGAGGAACACGCCGGTGGTGGCGGTCAACGAATTCGTGCCGGCGGATAGCACGAGCTGCGTGGGATTGAGCCGGTCGCCCGATAAGTCTCCATCGACCGCCTCATTGTGATTGACGGCCGCCGCGGGAGGAGCCATCGCGCAAACGACGGCAATGCCTGCCAAGGTAAATAGCGCTCGAAGATGATTGAACATAGAAGGTCCTCGGTATGAAGATGATTGGGGTTAGTTGGCCTGAACGCGATTCTTATTCGCTTTCTCTGCTTTGGATTGGGTGGTGCGAACGCTGCCGCGGCGGGCTTTCGCGGCGATTTCGGACGCATAGGACGGCGGCCGATGCCAGAACGAACAAGCTCGACGTGACGGGCTCCGGAACGGGGATCAGCGTGACGGCGAAAATCACTTTCGACGCCGCCGACACTACGCCCGGAACACCCCGCGTGTGCGGTCCGTTGGCGTTGATCCCGCCGAAGATATAGCCCAGCGTCGTCGGCTGGCTCAACGCATCGAGCTTGATGACTCCGTTGTCATACGTTTCGATACCATCGGCGAGAAAGAACTCCGCGTTGGTGCCGAATCGCAGTCGCTCGCCGCCCAGGTCGGTCAGCGCGGGAAACTCGCCGAGGCGATGCTGCGAGTATCGGCCGGTGGAGTCGATCTTGATGGCCGAAATATCGTTAACGAAGGGCATATTGTCGTCGGTTTCCAGATCCCCGGTACTCTCGTCGAAGTACTGAACACTAATCCCGCCGAAGAGCACCTGGTGCATTTCGCCGATCGACTCGGAGTAAAGCCCCAGCTTTGCCGAGTGATAGCCGTTCATTCCTTGCTTGAAGGTGTCCGGCGCGAGCGGGTCCGCCATCGTGGGGTTACCGAGCGAGTCGATTTCCACCGGGACGGTCCACGCTCCGTCGGTCGTGGTGAAGACGCCGGAAAGCGCCACGAGCTCCTCGTTCAACCCGCCGCCGGGATCGGGGCGCAGCACCGGAACCACGTTGAGGTCGCGACGCCGATAGGCGGCGTTCGTGGGGGACGAGGTGGAATCCTCGATGGACAGCGTAACGCCGTTATCGACGATATCGAAGCTGCGCACCTGGTTGGTGTAGATGCCGTTGGTGCCGGGCGTGTAGTTGCCTTGGAAGTTTTGACCGAAAACGAGGTGGGTGCGGCCGTCGATTTCGTACATCGCTCCGCCGGTGACGCGAAACAGCGGGTTGCTGATCTGGCGGATATGGTCGGCCGCGGCTCCGGCGCCGCCCATCGCCCAGCCGACGAGGCCGGGCAAATGGATGGCCGACAGGTTGTCGAACGTGCCATTGAGCGTGGAACTATCGGGGAACACGATCTGCACTCCGTAGCCGCCCGTCATGTAGAGGTGGTCGTCGCGCTGATAGAACTGGTTGTTCGTGGTGCTGAGCGAATTGATTTGCGCGTCGGTCAGACCGGAGGAGGCATCGGCGAGAGACCGGCTCCAGCTTTGTCGGGCTACCGGGTCGATCACCCAGACTTCACGATTCTGAGAGGCCGCCGGAAAGTTGTTGGCCGCGACGGATTCGAAACCGTGCAGGCCGTTCGTCCGGCCGGAGATCAGCACCCATTTTCCGTCGTACTGGCCCGCCGCGTAGGAGTGCAAAGTCGGCAACGGCGCGGCGCCGAAATCGTACGGCTCGAGCGCGATGCGATACGGCAGAGGGCTGTTCAACGAGACGGGCGAAAACGTGCCCGTCTGATGTGCCGCCGGAGAAATCCGGACGATGCTGAGGAGCAACAGGAGCGCGAACGCTCGTTCCGCGTGCGAGTATTTATACATACGGTTGGATGGTGGCCTTGCGCCGTTAATCAATTGGGGTCGAGTCGTAGGTGGATCGTACTACGTGCGCGGCCAACTCCGATGAAATTCGCGGCCGCGTAGAGATCGCGGCAACGCGCTCATCGCGCGCACTGTCGGCAGGGCCACAATGCCTTGCTCGAAATACAATGGTGCGGAAGATGGAGATGAGCCCAGCCACCGGTCAAGATGACGCTGAGCCCGAATGTCGCATTAGGCGAAGACGCACCAAAATCCAGTATTGAATACTACAGAACCGTAATTATAACAGATTACAGCGGAAGGGCAGCGATTTCCCGCAATCCGCAGCCCCTCACCAGCTATTGTAAACCAAGCCACAGACGACGCAACTAATTGGCAACTGGAAGCGGCGGCGGGTAAGCATCGGCAAAAAACATCGAAAAAATCGCCGGATGCTTGACACCCGGGGGGGGCGAATTGCTAGAATCTCGATCATTGCGACTCAGGGCGGTTTCCTGGCTCCTTTGGGCATTTCACCGTGCCCATTCGAGCTCCGCACGCGAGGGGGTGTCTGAGACGCCCTCCGCGCGCCAGCCGTTCCGGTGATTCGCGGGCCACTTCTTGATCGACGATCTTCTTACACTGCCAAGAGCTGCGCGGGACGACCGGTAAGCTCCTTCCGTGCCAACACCCTTCAAGTACTGGACACCTGGGTACTGTCTCGCCCTCGCCAATCGGAGCCTGTTCACTATGCTGCCTTCGCACTCGATAACCGGTTTGATCAAGCGTTTGACGCTGATGAGCGTCGTGATTTTTCTCGTGAGCGTCCAAACGGGCCCGCGGGCCAGCGCCATTGGATTAAAAGTCGAGCTGGTGACGACCGGCCTGAGCCTGCCTATTTTCGGCATTTCGCCAGAGGGCGATTTGGACAACCTGTACATTTGCGAAGGTACGGATTCGCGAATCAAGAGGGTTAACCTCACGACCGGTCAACAAACGATCATGCTCAACCTGCCCAATACCATTCTAGGGTCGCAGCAGGGACTTTACGGCCTCGCTTTTCATCCGGAATACGCCAATAACGGCAAGATTTACATCAACTATTCGAACAATACGGGGGTGATTCGCATCCTGGAGTACACACTCTCGGAGTCTAATCCCAATGCGTTCGATCCGGCTTCGGAGCGCGAAGTGCTTTTGATTTCCAATCCCAGCAACAGCCATAACGGCGGCTGGCTGGGCTTCGGACCGCACGACGATTATCTATACGTCGCGACCGGCGACGGCGGGAATGTGCCGCCCCAGGAAACGAAGGGCCTGCCCGCGCAGGATTTGAACAGCCTTCAGGGAAAGATCCTCCGCATTGACGTGGACGGCGACGATTTTCCCGGCGATGCATCGCGCAACTATGCGATCCCATCCACCAACCCGTTCGCCGCCGGCGGCGGGGCGCCGGAGGTCTTTGCCTGGGGCCTGCGTCATCCGTTTCGCAACAGCTTCGACCGCGACACGGGCGACTTGTATATCGGCGATGTCGGCTCGCAGTATTACGAGGAGGTCAATTTTCTCCCGGCCGGAAACGGTGGGCAGAATTTCGGCTGGCGGCCGCGCGAGGGATTCTTCGACAACCCCGCCTTCCCCGATCCCACTCCGCCCGGCGCGATCGACCCGATTTACGCCTACCCGCGTGGAGTGACCGGTGCGGTGATCGGCGGGTACGTCTATCGCGGCGACGAGATCCCCTGGCTAGATGGCACCTACTTTCTGAACGACTACGAAACGACCACGCTGACTTCGTTCCGTTACGATGGGAACCAGGTCACGGAAGTGGTGGACCGCACGGCCGAATTGGACAGCCCGCTGGGCTACGGGGGCATTGCCAGCTTCGCGGAGGACGCGGCCGGGGAACTGTACATCTTGAATTACGCGGGGGGCGGCGCCCTCTATAAAATCGTTGCGGCGCCGCCGGAGGATTACGGCGATTTCAACGCCGATGGGACCGTCGACGCGGCCGACTACCCTGCTTGGCGCGCGAACGACGGCACACAGGCCGGCTACGACGCGTGGCTGGAACACTTTGGCCAGTCGGTGAGCTCGGGGGCCGCGCCCGGGCCCTTTGTTAATTCTTCGCGAACGGCCCCTGTGCCGGAGCCGGCGGGCCTCGTGCTCGCGCTGCTGGGCGGTATAATGGGGCTCGCGGTCCGACGCCGGTGATCGGGCCGACGCCCTAAACCACCTCCCCCATCGCGCCGCCCATGCCTGCCCTTGCTGCCGCCTGCTCCCGTGGCCGACGTCGCCTGCCCCGCCCCGTTCTATTCATTTGCCTGGCTGCCGGGATCCTTTTCTGCGGCGCCGGCCGAACAGGCGCCCGGGCCGCGGAGCACGTCATTCACATCAGCGTCGACGGCCTCAATTCCAGCATGATGCAGCAGAGCATCGACGCCGGAACGGCGCCGAACTTCAAGCGGCTCCAAGACGAAGGCGTGTGGACCACCAAAGCGCGGACCGATTACTCGCACACCAACACGCTGCCCAACCACTCGTGTATTTTCACGGGCCGGCCGACGCTGCAGCCCGCGGACGATTCGGAGATGCCTTACCACGGCTGGACGAGCAACACGGTGCCCAAGCGCAGCGCCAGCTTGCACGACACGAGCGACCCGCACGTGGGCTACGTGGCAAGCGTGTTCGACGTGGTGCACGATGCCGGCCTTTCCACCGCGCTGTATGCCACGAAGGATAAGTTTATCCTGTTCGACCAGAGCTACGACGAACACCAGGGCGCGCCGCACGAGGCCGGCCGAGACAAGATCGACGTTTATTTTTACGCGAACGACGGGCCGCCGCGATTCTCCGGCACGGTGCACGAGCGGTTCCTGAGCGACATGGCCGCGCGGCATTTCAATTACGCGTTCCTCCACTATCGCGACACCGACACGACAGGCCATGCGCTGGGCTGGGGCACCGGCGGCTGGTTTTACGCGCTGCGGAACATGGACGGCTACCTGGGGCAGATACTGCACCTGGTGGAGAACGACACGACGCTCGCCGGGCGGACTGTCATCATCCTCACCACCGACCACGGCGGCACGGGCTTCTCTCACGACGATGCGCCGATTCCGGAGAACTATACGATCCCAATCCTCATCTGGGGCGCGGGCGTGGGCCGCGGCGATCTGTACGCCCTCAACCGCACAACGCGGTCCGATCCGGGAAAGTCACGGCCCGAGTACACCGAGCCCGAACAACCCATTCGCAACGGCGACATGGGCAACCTGGCCCTCTCGCTGCTGGGCCTGGGACCCATTCCCGGCTCGATCATCAACGCCAAGCAAGATCTGCGGGTGTCGCTGGCCGGCGATTACAACGGCGACGGCACGGTGGATTCGGCCGATTACGTCCTGTGGCGAAAAACGGAAGGCTCCACCACCGACCTGCGGGCCGACGGCAACGGCGACGGCCGGGTCGACAAGGCGGATTAACGAGCTGTGGCAGACCAATGCCGGCCAGTCGGCCGGCGGCCAATCGTCTCCGGCCAGCGGCCGGAGCCACTGATTGTTCAGTAAAGTGGCACAGGCCGCCGGCCTGTGAGCCAGGCCCCATCATGCCTGCCAGTGCTTCAGCTCTTCGACGACGCGCAGCACGTCGTCGCGGCGCTTTTCGAAAAGGGCGAACAGGGCGATGATGAGCGCGCCGGTCACAATCCCGGCGACCCAGAGGATGTAGGTCCGCTGCTGGTGGATCGCCGCGTGCCAGATGATGGTCATCAGGGCGACGACGAGAAACGCGGTGCCCAGGTACAAAAATGCCCGCACGCGGAGCATGATGCCGGCCAACACGCCCAGGATCGAGAGCCCGGCCAGCACGGCCGGCAGCCACGGCGCCTCGGCCACGCCGTTGATGAACACGTCGGCCGTCGAGGAAACGTAGATCACAATGGCCGAAGCGTAGCGGAGGGAGGCCGATTGCTGGTCCGTCAAACGCCGGCGGTTGATGTAGCCGGCCGCCAACGCGCACAGCGCCGGCGGAATGAGCCATAGCTGCGGATGCTCGAGCAGGCTGAGTCCTTCGCGCCGAGAGAGCAAGTACCACAAGCTGCCGTTGGCCGCGACGGCCGCCAGCACGCCGTACAAGAACGATTGCCGCAGCACGCTCAGCGCGGCATACAGCACGCCAACGGATAGCAGCGTCAGCGAGTAATCAACCTTGCTCGCCAGGATGCTCGATTGGACCCAAAATCCGACGGCCGGCAGCAGCGGCAGCAGTGCGCCGGTCGTTTGCAGCGGCTCGGAGAGCACCCGCTGGCGGCGGCGCTGGAACAATTCGCCGAAGCCCACGCCGACAAACGCGATACCCATTACCACGAGCGGCCAGAACTGCTGGAACCAGCCGCGGAACAGCCAGGGCATCGTGACGCGAATGTGCAGGAACGAGAGTGCGACCAACGCTTCGGCGGCGTAGACGTAGGCGGTGCGACCCCGCTCGCTGAGGCCGAGCGGATCGTGCCCGGCCAAGAGCGCGGCGGCCAGGGCCGACACGGTCAGAATCGCCAGCGCCAGTCCGACCGCCACGACCGCGGGCCAGGCGATCGGCACGCTGCCGTCCTGCGCATAGGCGGCGACTTCCAGGCCCAATACGAACAAGATCAGCACGGCGGCCAGCGCGGTAAGCGTGGGCACCAATCGCCCGGCCGCGCGGGTCCATTCGTTCTCGCGCCGCAGCAGCTTCACCAGGCCGAAGCCGTACACCACAACCGCCGCGGCCAGCGCGACCACCGTGACCACCAGCCGATGCAGCCAGGGCTCGGCGAAATCGGGCGGCAGCCAGGCCCAACTGAAGGCGACGGCGAACAACACACCCCACGCCAGCGCGAGATACTGCAGCGGCGTTCGCACCGCCCCGCGGGCCAATAGCCCGATCGCCAGTGCCTGCGCGCCGACGGCGTAGGCCGCGACCATCCGTCGCGTGAAGCTCGGCTCGACAAGCTCGATCCAGCCGACGAGCAGCAGCACGGCTACGCCGATGAGAAGGTTGGCCGAGACAAGCCAGCCCTGCCCGTCGCCTTCCCACGTAGCCGAGTTTCTCCGAAACTCGGAATCGGCAGTTTCGGAGAAACTGCCCCACGTGGCGGCCGGCACGCCGAGCCGCGACGCCACTTCGCGCAGCCGCCCGCGCCCGCTCCACAGCGTGCTGGTGGCCAGCGAATAGGCGGCCAGCGCGTTCGCCAGCGCCCAGTGGAACATCGGCGCGCGCAGATCGAGACCGTCGAGATACAGTCCCACGGCAACCAGGCCGACGCAATACAGGCAGGCGACCGACCAGCGGACGCCGGGGTCCCACAAGCACGCGGCTGCGGTCACCAGCGCGGCGGTCCACGCCGACCAACCGAGCCACGTGCTCGCGTCCAGCGAGTTGCTGGCTAAATCGGCCATGAGTCCAAAACCAGTGGTCAGCAGCAGAACGACGACGACTGCCCAGGCAGCGAAGCGGTGAAAGCTGGCGGTCCGCGGCGGGCCTGTTAGGGCTGTCGCCGGGGCGATCCGCCGGCGTTCGATCCACACGCTGATCCATGCCATTGCGGCCGCGGCCAGCACATTCAACCACAGCCATTCCGCGATTTGGCCGAAGCCGGTCGCACTCGTCAGCTTGTACCCCTCGTAAGCCCACCAGCCGTTCACGGCCACGCCGAATAACAGGGCGGCGATCCACACGAAGCCGCGGCGCCGCTCGTGCCAGGCGATCCAGAGGTTGCGGGCGCTGATTGCGACGAGCGCCGCGTAGGACCACCAGGGGGTGAAGCCGCGCCCCCCAAGACCGCGCAGCGCCAGCAGCACGGCGACGACGGCCAGCATTCGCACGGCCGGGGCCGACCAGCGGATGGGCGCGGCCGCGATCTGCGGATCGTCCGCCGGTTGATGGAAAGCGCGTGTGGCGAGCGGCACCAGCCACGCGCCGGCGCAGAAACCGATCGTGAGCGCGTCGAACGCCAGCCAATTGCCGGTGTCCCAGTGGGCAGCGGTGAGCGCCGCGAGCGCGGCCAGCGCGGCGGCGAACATCGCGACCGCCTCTTGCACCAAGCCCTGCCGCCCGTGGAGCCAAACGGCGGCCGCGGCCGCCAGCGCCACGGCCAGCCAGCCGGCGACGCCGTCCGCGGCAACGACCCAGTTCGCCGGCGTGGCCGTCCAACCGAGATCGACGATCGCGGGAATGAGAAACACCCCGCACAGCGCCGCCGCGAGAGCAACTTGAGTAACCAACAACCGCGGCCAAACCACTTCGCCAGCCGCTTGCGGCTTAGCGCCCCCCGCCATCCGCCAATACCCCGCCACCGCCGCCAACCACACGATTGCCCCAATTCCCGCCACGATCGCATTCACCTGGGCGACCGTCACCCAGGCCACGGCGTCGAGCGCGCCGGCGCCGCGAGCAAGCCGCAGCAGCACCACGATCGTGGCCACCACGTTGAACAACAGTCCCGCGGCAAACGCAAACCCGCCGGAGCGATCTCGCACCGCGTATCCAATGAACACGAGCGCGATCACCACGAGCGGCACGCCGTAGGACACGTCCCACCCGATCCGGCGAAACCAGGTGCCGGGGTCAGGCCCGACGAGCGGCCGCGCGTCCAATCCTTTGGCGACGGCGAACGTCAACAGGATTGCCAGCGGCGCCACGGCCAGCAGCCACGCGACATGGCGGGCGTGCAGCGCCCATGCGCTCGGTTGGCCCGTTAGCAGGCCGTCCACGTCGTCGCGCCGGGGGCCGGCCGTATGGGGCACGGCGAAGCCGACGACACCGGCCAGCAGCGCCCACACGCAGAGCCAGGGCCACAGTTGCCGGATGTCGGCGCCCACGTTCGATTGCAAGAGCACCGCCTGGCAGACGTACGCACCCATGGCGACGTACACCAACAGGACCAGCGCCACCATCAAGTCGCGGACCTCGCGACGCGGTCGTCGCCAGACGGGTATCGCGAGCAGGGCGAACGCGCCCGCCGAGAGCCAGCGAAGGGCCGAAGCGACGGCGACGTGCTCTTCCCATCGCGCGGCGAGTAGCGGGCAGGCGGCAAACGCGGCCAGCGTGAGCCCGGCGAGACGCCAGCGGGTGTCGCCCTGCCGCAATCCGCTGGCGAGCGTGAGAACGACGGCGGCCAGCAGCATCCAAGCGCCCTCGCTCGCGGCATGTGCGTGGGGAATGCCGGCCAGCTCGAACCGCTCGACGGGCGGCACGACGCGCGCCGCTCCCGTGGCGGCGTCGGTGGGCGAGAGTTCTTGCGCGACGCCCGGCGCCGCGCCGTACGTCGCGACGAGCGCCAATACGACGACGATGGCGCATTGCACGACGTGGTCGAGCGCCGGCCAGGGCGGGTTCAACAGCCGTTCGCTCGCCGCGCGCCACGCGGGCGTCGGCGGCTCGATGACGTATTGCGATTGCCGACGCACGCTCTGCGTGACGACTTCGCGGAATGTGCCGACGGCGAGGCAATAGCCGGCCAGCGCGATGGCCTGTGCCTCTAGAAACCAAGGATCGAGCCACGGATTGTCCGAGTCGACGTACCAGGCGCGGCCTTCCACCGCTGCCGTGACGCCGCAAAAAATGGCCAGCATGAGCGCGGCCTGCGAAGCCGTGAAGAGCGCCGGCCAACCGCCGAGCATCGAGAGCAGCATCCACACGCCGGCCAGCCAGGCCAGGTTTATGCCCACCGCGGCGGCCGACGAAGCGGCGAGCGTGACGGCGATCCACACCGCCGCGGCGGCCGATGTCACAAAGGCAGACCACACGAGCGCGCTTTGAGCATTCTCGCGCGCCGGTAGGCGCGGCCACCGCAGCAGGCCGCCGCCGACCGCGGCCAGCGTCGCGTGCGCCAGCAGCGCGACGATCCACGGCTGCTCCAGTCGCCACAAGTCGCCATAGCGGAACACGATACCCTGCACGAGCGCGGCCAGCAGCAGGCCGGCGCCGATGCGGGTCACGTCGGCGCGGTCGAGCAGCGCCGCGGCCGCCAGGGCGGCCGCGGCATAGATGGCGATCGTCCACGTGGCGTGCTGCGGATCGCCGGGCCGGGCGAAGCCGAACCAGAAGACGAAGCCCAGGCTCACCGCCGCGGTGGCGGCAGTTACCAGCGCGTACATCCGTGCCGACTCGCCGCGCTGGGCGGATCGCAGTCGCCAGGCAACGATGCCGAACAGCGCGACCAGCGGCACGAGCGCGTGGCCGCTGGTGGCCGAGAGCAGCGAGCTTCTCATCGCCGCGTCGTCGGCGAGCGTCCAGCCGACCTCGCCGCGCACGAGGTAGAAAGTCACCAGCCAGGCGGCGGCCAGCGCGAGTCCGGCCGGCACGTGCGCCGCGGGGATCGCAAACCACCAGGCGACGACGAGCATCACCGCAGCGGTGGCCAGCGCGGTGGGAAGCAGCGTGGCCGGGTCGGGCCAGGCCAGGGCGACGGCGCCCCCCATCGCGAGCGCGCCCAGCGCGCCGACGCCGACGCCCGCCGTCTGCAGACCGGTCAGCCGGCGGTCGGTCACGCGCCGCCAGAACAATAGCCCGACCAGCACGGCGGGCAAACCGCAGACGGCGGCCAACGGGGAGAGCCAATGCAACGTTTCGCGCGGCGGCGGCACGTTGTACACCAACAGTGCCAGCGGCACGAGTGTCGCCGCGCTCACCAGGCCCAGGAAGACGAGCACGCGATTGGCCGCGCTCCCATCGAGCGTCGCCTCTGGATCAGCCGCGTTTCCGACGGCGAGCCACTGCCGGCGAACGACCAGCAGCGAACCGGCGAAGTAAACGCCGACGGGCACGGCGGCCAAAGCGTAGAGCCAGGCGAGAGGCGTCGCTGGCTCGGCGAAGCGCCGCACGACGAGCTGCATCAAACAAGGCACCATTACGCCGACCACCAGCAGCGACGCACGGCCCGGCACCAGAATGCGGCCCGCCAGGTAGACCAGCCAGGCGAAGACGGCAAGCGACGTGGCTTCGCCGGCGAGCGAGGCGAGGTCGGTGGGCGGGGAGTTTTGGGTGAAGGCCGCCATGGCCAGGAAATTGAGCGGCACCAGCAGCGTCGCAATCACGAGCAGGGCGTGGCTCGTGGTGTGAATCTTCCAGCGCCGTTCGGTGTAAAGGCCGACGCCGAACAGGGCCGCCGTGACGCCGTTGAATAGTAAGTACTTCACCAGCGGCCGCGCGGCGATCTCCGACCAGAAGCTGATCACCAGCGCGATCGAACAGCCGACGATCAATAGGCCGCCCACGAGCTCGCCCCAGCGGATGTTCTTCTCCTCCATGAAGGCGGCGAATAGTCGCGCGAGGGCCTCGCGCCGCTTGGGGAGTTCCACGAGCTCCACGTCTTCGAGGTCGCCCGCCGTTGATTCGGCGACGGCCGCTTCGCGGCTGGCCGCATACTTGCGCGCCCGCTCGACCAGCGGCACCGATGGGGCCGGCGCGGCCGCTTCAGCGGCCGGCCCGTCGGGCGTGGAAGGCGCACCCCTAGCCGCCGCCGAACCGGCGGCCGGCTCGGCCGCGGCTAGGGGGGTGTTTTCAATGGAAGCCGCAGCTAGGGGGATGTCTTCGATGGAAGCCGCGACTTTTTGACGTTCGACGAGCTGCCGCTCCTGTGCGTCGATAGCGGCCGTTAATTGTGCTCGCGTTGGGGCGTCGATCGCGCCGCGCTCGGCGAATTCCTCCAACTGGCGGCGTAGGGCATCGAGCGCTGAACGGCCGTCCCACACAACTGGCTGGGAATTCGACCTCGATCGCCGGCCGAAGAGCGCGGCCAGCATCATCCAGATGCCGTGACCGATCAGCGTCACAAGGGCCAGAACGCCTCCCAGGCCGAAGAGAAGGACGATAATAAGGATGGTGATTTCGTCCAACCGATCGGCCCCTTGCTCGACGCGAAACTGAGGCGACGACTCGAAGGCCATCATAATGACGGGGCCCGGACGTAGCTAGCACAGTGGCCATCCGCCTTGCCGGCCTGGATGGCCACTTCTATACTCCTCCGCCCCAGATTCTGTTCATGAAATCCGGCATTCAGCGAGGAGGCTGGCGGATGATTTCGGTATTTCGACACGCAAGCGCCGCGCTGGCCGCCTCCGCGATGCTCATCGCCTTGCCGCTGTATGGGCAAACCGACACCGGTTGGAAGACGGCCAGCCCCGGCACGGATCGCTACGGCAGCAGCGACAAGAAGAGCAAGTATGCGATCAGCCCTTCGGCGAGCGACCGCGCGCCGGGCGCGAGCGGCCAAGCCGACATTGGCCCCGTCGAGGGCAACCTCGCGCCGGTGAACCCGGGCATCACGCGGGCCCGCGTCTCCAAGGGCAGCGGCGCGCTGCCCAACGACGCCGGGCAGGTCTGGCGCGAGTACGATATCCGTCCCTACACGCTGCGCGTCACGACCACCGAGCGGCCCGAGCAGGCGATCGTCGACTGGGTGCTGCGCGAGACGGGCTACGAGGCGTGGCACTCCGACCCGGTCGGCCTGTTGAGCGCCAACCGCGAGGTGCTGCGCGTCTACCACACGCCCCAGATGCAGGCCGTGGTGGCCGACATCGTAGACCGGTTCGTCAACACGGCCGCCGGCGCGTATGCGTTCACGCTCCGCGTGGCCACGGTCCGCAACCCGAACTGGCGGGCCAAGGCCCTGCCGATGATGACGCCCATCCCCGTGCAGTCGCCCGCCGTGCAAGGCTGGCTGCTAGCCAAGGAGAACGCCCGGCTGCTGGTCTCCGAGCTGAGCCGGCGGACCGACTACCGCGAGTACAACTCGTCGCAGCAACTGGTGAACAACGGGCAATCGATCCTGCTCTCCACGATCCGGCCGCGGAGCTACGTCCGCGGCGCGGTGGCCACGGCCACCGCCTGGCCCGGCTACCAGCCGGAGATGGGCACCATCGAAGAAGGCTTCTCGCTGGAGTTCAGCCCGCTCCTCTCGCTCGACCTGGCGTCGGCCGACGCGGTCGTCAAGCTGCGGCTGAACCAGATCGAAAAGATGCTGCCGGTGAAGCTCGACCTGCCGACGACCGTGGCCCCGAACCAGCGCGTGGAGATCGACGTGCCGCAGGTCACCTCGTCGAACCTGCACGAGCGGTTCCGCTGGCCGACCGACAAGGTGCTGCTGCTCTCGATGGGCGTGGTGGCGGCGCCGGGCGCGGTGAAGGACAACCCGATCACCGACGCAGTGACCGACGCGATGCCGATGCTGAAGAGCCCGCCGCGGGCCGACGCGCTGCTGTTCGTCGAGAGCGCCGGCGTCGTGGCGCCCGCGCCCGAGCCGGCCACGGCCCGGGCTGCCGGTTTGCCGCAGCAGTCGTTCCAGGGGCGGTATTGAATAGACGGGGAGAGGGGGAGAGGGGGAGACGAGCGGATCGATCCTTTCTCCCCCTCTCCCACTCTCCCCGTCTCCCACTCTTGTCTGCCGCTGATTGGACACCACCCCTGTGGTATGCTGGCTAGCCTATGAGTTCCTCCGCATCGCAACGCCGCGTCGTCATCACGGGCCTGGGGCTGATCTCGCCGCTGGGCAGCACGCCGGCTGCGCTGTGGTCGGCGCTGGCCGACGGGCGAAGCGGCGTGGGATTGGTTTCGCTGCTGCCGCCGGACCTTCAGCCGCTGAAATATGCGGCGGAGGTGCGCGACTTCACCGGCCATATCGAGAACTTCGGGCCGCTGGAGAAGGATCGCAAGAAAGCGATCAAGAAGGGCCTCAAGATGATGTGCCGCGAGACGCGGATGGCGGTGGCCGCCGCGCAACTGGCGATCGCCGACGCCGGCTTTGCCGAGGCGCCGATGGACCCGGAAACGTCGGGCGTCGTGTTGGGCAGCGACTACATGCTCACCATGCCCGAGGACTACGAAGCGGGCATTCGCACCTGCGCGCCGGCGGGCGAATTCGACTTCACGCGCTGGGGCAAGGATGGCCTCGGCGACATGGCGCCGCTGTGGATGCTCAAATACCTGCCCAACATGCCGGCCAGCCACATCGCCATCTACAACGATCTGCGGGGGCCGAACAACTCGCTCACCATGCGCGAGGCGGCCGGCAACCTGGCGGTCGGCGAGGCGTTCCGCACGATCCAGCGCGGGCACGCCAACCTGATGGTCGCCGGCGCCACGGGCACGAGGATTCTGCCCATGCAGGCGATCCACGCGCTGCAGACCGAGCAGATGGCGCGTGAGAACTGCGATCCCGCCAAGGCGAGCCGGCCGTTCGATAAAGATCGCACCGGCATGGTCGTCGGCGAAGGGGCCGGTATGGTCGTGCTGGAAGAGTTCTCTTCGGCCAAGGCCCGCGGGGCGACGATTTACGCTGAAGTGCTCGGGCTGGGAAGCGCGAGTGTAGCCGGTGGCACAGGCGGGCCGCCTGTGCCACTTTCACTCAGTGGGACAGGCGGCTCACCTGTGCCACTTTCACTCAGTGGCACAGGCGGCTCACCAGCGGAACTCAGTGGGACAGGCGGGCCGCCTGTGCTACTGGGGCGGTGCGATATCGCACTCGAGCGGGCAATGCGTTCGGCATTGCGCGACGCCGGCCGGTCGCCGGCCGACGTGGGTCACATCAACGCCCACGGCCTGAGCACCACCGATCGCGACGCCGAGGAGGCCCGCGCCATCCGGGCCGTGTTCGGCGACTATGCCGACAAGGTGCCGGTCACCGCGCCGAAGAGTTACTTCGGCAACCTGGGCGCGGGCAGCGCGGTGGTGGAGCTCATCGCCAGCGTGCTGGCACTGCGCGAAGGCCGCCTGCCGCGCGTGTTGAACTATCAAACGCCCGATCCAGCGTGCCCGCTGGTCGTCGTCGCGGACGAAAACCGTCCGGCCGGCGGCAGCTTTCTAAACCTCAGCGTCACGCCGCAAGGGCAAGCGGCCGTGCTCTATGTGGCTGCTGTCTAGAACCGGTTGCAAAGAAAACGAACCGGACGCCAGCGCGTTTCGGCTGATGGTATCAGCCGCAGGGCGCTATCCCCGGTTTGAAACTGGCCTTAATACTTTGTCGCCCGCGCGAGGGGTCGCCCAGCTTCCACATTGGAGCCACGGCGACCGATCTATTCCCACCGCGACCACGCGTAGTCGATTCCACGGCCCTCGTTTCGCGTGGCATTCAATTTGCGGTTGAGTACCCGGAATAACGTTGCTCGCGCTTCGCGCGAGCGAGGTCTCGGCATTCGGAAGCCACGCCTCCGGAGGCCGACGCCAGCGCGTTTGTGTCTATTCCACCTTTTTAGGCGATCACTTCGGCTTGGAGCAAAACATGGCTACGCAGGAACAAATCAAGGGTAACTGGAATCAACTTAAGGGCAAGGTGCGCGAGCAATGGGGCCAGCTCACCGACGACGAGCTGCAAGAGGTCGGCGGCAACTTCGATCAATTGGTGGGCCTCATCCAGCAGAAGACGGGCGAGGCGCGGCAGCAGATCGAGCACACGCTCCACGACTTGAGCGAGCAGGCCGGCGGCGTGTTCGCGCAGGCGGCCGGCACCGCGCGCCAGTATGCCGACCAGGCGGGCGAAGCGGTCCGCGGCGCCGCCGACCAGGCCCGCGAGCGGGCGCGGGAAGGCTACGACCAGGCGTACGAAATGATCCGCAGTCGGCCGACCGAATCGATCGCCGTGGCGTTCGGCACAGGCCTGTTGCTGGGAGTCGTCGTCGGCCTGATCGCTTCCTCGCGCGATTAGCAAAACTTAGCAAAACGTCCATTTCTTTGTCACCAACGGGAGCTACCTGAGACTACCCGGCAATTAAATCTGTAGGGAACGCCCTCCGCGGCGTTCCGCGTACCGGCGATCCGCATCGTAGCGCCCCGCGTTGTACGTGGCGCCGACGGAACGGCACAGAGGCCGTTCCCTACAGAAGTAATTCCCATTACCTAGGAAATAACCATGGCAGCCAATCAACGACAAAAGCCGAGCGGCCAGAAGAAGCCGTCGCAAAAAGCGCGGCAAACCGCGCGGCAAACCGCGTCCGGCGCGCGGCGCTTCGCCAATGAGATGGGCGAGCAGGCGTCCGGTTACTTGGACCGCGGCGTCTCGCAGGTGCGAGAGCTGACACACGACCGGGAAGGCACGGCGGTGCTGGTGGCGCTGACGGCCGGGTTCGGCATCGGCCTGGCGATCGGCGCCGCGCTCGGTTCGTCGCAAAGCCGCCCCCAGACGTGGCGCGATCGGATCGCGGCCGAAGGCCTGGGCCGGCGGTTAATGGAACGGGTCGAGGGCATCATGCCCGAGGCGCTGAGCGACTACATGCATCGCTGATATCCGATGGCGGCTGCATCGGCACCAACCCCAATCCGCACGATGGATTCCGATCATGGCATTTGAAGACCCGGCCGACGACATTTGCCGGCGAATGGCCGAGCTTCGCCGCGAGCTGTCGAGCGACGTCGACCAAGTGAGCCGCTCGGCTCGCGTGATGACCGACTGGCGGTTCTACGTGCGCCGCTTTCCGTGGGCGATCGCCGGCGTGGCGGCGGCGGCCGGCTACCTGCTGATCCCGCAGAAGAAAGAGGTAAAGGTCATCTCGCCCGACCCCAACGCGCTGGCCGAGATGTTCAAGAAAGAGCAGCTCCGGGTGCAGACCCCGGCGGGCAAGCAGGAATCGCAGGGGCTCGTGAAGAGCCTCGTGCTGATGGGCCTGACGTTTGCGCTGAAAACGGGGGCGAACTACGTGGGCGAGCGCGTCCGCACGGCCGCGGTCCACAAGGCACACGAGCCGCCGCGCGCCACGCCGGATACCGCGCCGCGCGCCCAGCCCTGGCCGAAATGAAATCCACCTCGGGGGTGACGACTATGCGAAACAGCCCTGTCAATCGGCTCGAGCCTCACTGGCCAAAGCCGGCCGTGCCCGAGGCGGAACAATATGCCGACGAGTCGGCCTGGAGCCGCGTGACCAAGTCGTGGGAAAACAGCGTCGAAGACTTTATGGCGGATCATCCCAAGCTGACCGTGGCGGCCGCCGCGGCCGCCGGGATGGTCATCGGATGGATGGTGAAACGAAAATGAACGGCAACGGTCGACTACGCACGAAAATGCCCGACGTGGCGGGGAGCGTCTCCGAGCTGACCCACGACGTCATCGAGATCTCCGAGCTGCAGGCGAAGCTGTTCGTGATGGACGTGAAGAAATCGTCGCGGCGAACGCGGACCTGCCTCGTCCTGGCCGTGATCGGCGCTTGCCTTTTGCTGGGAACAATTCCCGTGGCGCTGTTTGCGCTCGCGCAGCTACTGGTCGAGCAGCTTCAGTGGTCGCAGTCGGCGGCGCTGGGCGCGGCCACGCTGGTCGGGCTGGTCCTGGCGGCGAGTGCCGCGGGCGCGGCCTGGGCCATGGTGAAGAGCGGATTGGTTTCGCTACAGCGGTCGCGCGAGGAGTTTGCTCGGAACATCGACTGGCTCAAATCGACGCTGCGAAACCGTGGGCAGGCAGCCGCGGGTAAGCAACGCGGCGGTTAACTGGAAGACCCTCATTCGACAGGCATGGCCCGGGACGCTTTGCATGGTGCTCCCGGGCGTGCCTGTCGCCTTTGGAACTTGAACAAGGAGCAACGAATGGCTGGCACGCAATCCACCGCCGACTGGCGCACCTCGCCCGGTCGACACCTCGAACCGTCGCACGAGGACTTCCACGTCGGCCACGACGTGATCGACTACCTGAAAGAATACGCCCGCGAAAAACCGGAGGTCGCGGCCCTCTGGTGCTTCGGCATCGGCTTCATCCTGGGATGGAAGCTCAAGCCGTGGTAACAAACGCATCGAGACTGTCGGTTAATCCATCCGCGAGGAGGAGCGCAATTATGTCCCACCAAGAGAATCAATCCTGCATCGAGGCCTGCGTGCGCTGCGCCCAGGAATGCGAACACTGCGCCGACGCCTGCCTCGGCGAGGCGAACGTGAAGAAGATGGCCGATTGCATCCGGCTCGACAAAGACTGCGCGGAAATCTGCTGGTCGGCGGCGGCGTTCATGAGCCGCGGCTCGCAGTTCATCCAGGAGATCTGCCAGCTCTGCGCCGACATCTGCCAGGCCTGCGGCGACGAATGCCGCAAGCACGATGCGGACCACTGCCAGCGCTGCGCCGAGGCGTGCGACCAGTGCGCGGAAGAGTGCCGCCGCATGGCGGGCGCCGCGGTATGAGCCCGATCAGGCGATCGTGCTGCTGCCACACGCTCACCGAGCGGCTCGTGTGGGCCCGAAAGCACGGCGTGCGGCCGCCGGCGTTCGCCCTGCGGCCGCGAGGCAAGCCGCCTTCGACGAACACCCGCTCGCCAGACCTGCCAGCACGAACCACGCGATATGCCGAGTCATGATTCGCCCCCCCCCCGGCATACACCCTGCGTGCCAAAGCGCAAAATGTACCGCATGTAGTCGTGTCGTCCGACGACCGATCAGCCGCGGGGCGCTGGTTTTGAACCATCGACCACCTCCTGAGCGATAGTCGCTCACTTTGGCCGCTGCCGATCGCGCAGCCGCTTTTTTGCTTCCAATAAGCGGGAGGTGAACTCGGGCGACGTCTCCCCGCCCTCGGCGCTTGCGGCGGATGCCGGTCGTGTTTCGACGCTCGGCTGAGTTGCCCGGCCCTCGTCAGAAACTACTGGCGAACGGTCGGCCGGCGCGGTCGCTTGGAAGGCCGCCGGATCGGCCGTTCCGCCAAACTGCGCGGTGGCCTTCGATTTGGAGCTGCGAAGCCTTTCCATCCTTTGGGGGTCGACGCTCACCGCCGGTTGGCGCCGGAATACGGTGAGCCAACCCAAGATCTGTGGCAACCAGCTGAACGAGATGGCCACGCGGCGGCAGAAGACGTCGCCCAGAAACACCGCGCTGGCCGCCAGCAGTGCGACGGGCCACATCGCGTCGCGGCTCTTGGCCGGCGCGAGGCCCGGGCGGAAGACGTCGGTCTTCAGCAGGCCCTCGGTGTCGGCGATGCCGCGCGGCGACTGGATCATTCGGCCCGGCTCGCCGCCTCGCGGCTTGCCTTCACTGAGCTCGGCCAGGAATCCGTCGTAGCTAAACAAATTGTCCAGCTCCGCGGTACGCGGAACGCTCACCGCCGCGCGGAGCGGAGCGCTGTGACCGCCGCCGGAGATGGAGAAATAATAGTTGCCCGGCTCCTCGGTCGGAACCGTGGCCGTGTAGCGGCCCGGCGCGACCTGCTCCAGCGCGAAACCCTGCGGCTCGCCGCCGGGCAACACCACCGTGCCCAAGAGGTTGAGGAAGTCCACGGGCGCATCGTCCCGGTCCAACGCGTTGACGACCACCTCGATGGCGCCGTCGCGCGTCTCGGCGGTCATCGCGAGCCGTTCGTTCAGCTCGTGGCTCCGCATCGACCAGCGCACGAGTTGCAGCAGCAGCTTCTCGTAGTTGCCCCAGGCGGGCCAGTCGGTCGCCCAGCGCTCGCCGATATCGGTGGTCAGCGCCGCGGCGCGGCCCAGGCCGAACTGCCACGTGGCCAGGACCGTGCTGTTGGGTGGAGGCTGCCGCGGCGTGGCCAGCAGGACTTCCACCAGCGGGTGCTCCTTCACGGTCGTGAGCACGTAGCCTGTAGTCGGCGGCGGCGGACCCTCGATCCCCGACAGCAATTCGCTCGACGCGACGAATTCGAGCGGGATGCCGCTCCGGTCCTCGAACACCAACGGCAGGGCCACGCGGCGGGCTTCGCGCATGAATATCCGCGGAATGGCCTTGGGGCTGAGGACGTGATAGAACTTGCCGCCGCCCCGCCGGCCGATGTCGGCCAGCAGCATACGGTCGGCGTCGGGGCCGACGGCCACGCCGGTCGTCGTGACGCCCTGCTGCCGCATGCTCGTCACCAGCGAGGCGTAGTTGTCTTTCGGCGTCTGACCGTCGGTGAGCACGATCACGTGCTTGAGCGAGGCGTTGACTTTCTGAATGGCCTCGTAGGCTTGCCGGAGGGCGGGCATCATGTCGGTGCCGCCGCCGGCGCCGAGCCGGCCGATCCGCGCGCGGGCCCGAAAGGCCGGGTCGTTGCGCCGCAGCGGCGCGATCCAATGCGCCGCGGAGTCGAACGACACGACGCCCAGGTAATCGCGCTTGCCGAGCATCTCCGAGGCGGCGACGGCCGCCGATTTGCTCCAGGCGATCTTCTGGCCGCTCATCGAGCCGGAGCTGTCGATCACCAGCATCAACGCGCCGACCACTTCCACCTTGACGTTGTCGATTTCGAAATCGACCGGCAGGGCCTTTTCCAGCTCGGTGTTCGTCCATCCGCCGGCGCCGTAGCTGTTGGGGCCGCCCAGGACCACGAGCCCGCCGCCGAAGTGCTCGGTGTTCTGCACGAGGGCATGGATCTGGCGGTCGGAGAACTGCGTGAGATCGGCCGCCCCTTCGCCGGCGACCCGCGCCACGTCCGCCAGGACGACCGCGTCGAACTGCTGGAGATCGGCCAGGTCGTCGAACGGCCGCCGCGTGTCGCGGAGCGTGACTTCGATGTCGTTGCGCCGCAGCAATTCGATAAACGCTCCGTAGCGGCCGGCGCCAGACGACTCTTCGATGACCAGCACGTGCCCTTTTCCGCCGACGCGGCAGAAGCCGGTCGCGGCGTTGTTCTCCGAATGCACGTCCTCGGCCGGGTCGTCCGGCACGAACCGGGCCTCGTAGGTCGACATGCCCGTCTCGGTAAGCTCCTGCCGAATCGCAAACACTCGCTTGCCGGGCTCCAGGCGGACCGGCTCGTCGGCGATGGAGTGCTCGACGCCTCCCAGCGTGCGGGTGATGCGGAGCCGGCCGGAAATCGGCCGATCGGGCCGCAGGTTGTCGAGCACCACGCGCAAGGTAAACGGCGTGCCGCGGCGGACGTCGGCGGGCACCGCCACCTTCTCAACCCGCACGTCGCCGCGCCGCTCGTAGCTGATCGGCACGCAATCGATCCCCACCCCGGCATCCAGCAGCGCCGCCGCTTGCGGCTTAGCGCGCCCCGCCGTCTCATTGCCGTCGCTGATGATCACAACCCGCTTGGCCGAGTCCGGCGGAAACGTCGCCCGGGCCAGCTCCAGCGCCGCTTCCAAGTTCGTGGACCGCGGATTGTACTCCGATTCGATCCGGGCCAGCCGCCACGCATGGTCGAGCGGCGGCACTTCCACAGCGGCTTCCCGGCCGAACACCACGACACCGGCCCGGTCGCCGCGCTGGGCGTTGCGCTGCTGAGCCGCTGCGTTCACGTAGTTCAGCGCGCCGCTGAGCTCCTCGGGTTGGATACTGTCCGAACCATCGACGACGAACAGCACGGTCAGCCGGTGCATCAGCGTGAGCCAATTCGGCTCGGCCAGGGCGACGACGATCAGCCCGGCCACGGCGAAGCGCAGGCCAAGCGCCGCCGTCGGCCGCCACCCGCCAAGCGCCCGCAGCGAGCGCCGGCCCAGCAGCCAGAAGACCGGCAACACGGCGAGCAGCAGCAAGTACTGCGGCGCGTCGAAATCCAGCCACCAGTTAGACATAGCTGTCCGGGAATCAGAGAACTGGGTGAATGAACCGCCAAAAACGCAAAGGACACCAAGAAGGACCAAGCACGGATTTACTTCGCTTGGCGACCTCCGCGTTCTTGGCGGTTTCATTCCAATTGTTAGACGCCGCTAGTTTGACGGCAATGCGCCGGTTATTAATCGCGGTATGCCTGGTGACACTGCTTGCAGGACTTTTCGATCCGGGCGAAGCGGTCGCCGGCGGCGGCCGAGTTCTTCGCCTGCAGGTCAGTCCGCAAGCCGGTGGCCATCGCTTCCGCCTCGGTGAGCCACGACTTGACTTGCTCGTCGTAGCCGTCGCCCAGGTTCCGAGCCGCTTCGTGCAAGCCTTCCTGTAATAGTAACGCTTCTTGAGCCGGGACCAGGTCGGGGTGATCGGGCGGCACGCTCCAACCGGCGTCGCGGCACAGCTTGAGGTTGTCGTAGCTGCGGTCGATCTGCGCCATGGCGGCGGCGAAGGAGCCGACCTCGGCGACCTCGACCAGCTCCGGCAGCTCCGCGCCTTCGGGCGGCGGCGTGTAGTTTTCGACGTCCCGCCACAGGCCGGGGTAGTCCTTGCTCGTGCCGGCCCGCACGAGGATGTCGAGCGCGGCCTCGTTTTCCGCGTCGCCCGAGGCGATGCAGGCCACCGCGGCCGCCGCCGGGCCGCGGTGCTTGCCGTGATGACAATGCACGTAGAACGGCCCCTCGATCTCCTGCACCAGCCGGGCGAGAGAACGGCCGGCTTCCTCCGGCACGCCGTCGTAGCCGATCGGAATGTGCACGTATCGCAGGCCGTGCTGGCGGGCCAGCTCGACATTCGGCTTCGCGCCGTCGACGCTGACGACCGTCGCCAGGCCGAGCTTCGCCAGGCTGGCAAAGCCTTCCTCGCCGTGCGGCTCGCTGCCGGAGTAAATCCGCTCGGAGACTTTCATCAGGTTGTGAATGCCGGCCGAATCGGTCGCCGGGCTCGGCCTGGCTCCCAATTCGACCGACTTCATGGCGACCGGCGGCGAGTTGGACCCTGGCCCGCGTGAATCCGTCGAATCGCACCCTACAACGAAGGCCGCTAACACAATTATTGAAATGGACGATTTCGCCACCGAATTCCCCATTCTGCGAATCACCGAAACGACAGTTCTTTTTTAATGGCCGGCAACGCCGGCGTCGACGATGGGAAAGCGGCCATCCTGCGGAACCCACCGCATATCGCTTCCGGCGCGGTGCATCGCCGCGTCTTTTGGCCCGATTGCCGGGGCAGCGGAGTCCGCGGCAGGCGTCGACGACGCCTTGACTTCGGTTTTGCCGGGGGATATTCTAGGGGATTCGCCAGCAGCTTTAAGTTGCTCTGGCGCAAGGAGTTTCGCTCCGGTGGATCGTCCGACGCTCTGCATCGGCAGTGCGGGAGGGAGATTGTGCACCCTCGTGGCGGTCGCGGTGAGCTGCTCCTTGAGGCCGTAGGTCAGGCTATGCCTGACAAATTGCGACGGGTGGAACGCCTGTCAGGCAAAGCCTGACCTACGACTACGACGACAATTCGAACAACTCGACCAACCCGGTTTGCCGTCGCGGCGGGCGACATACGCCGTGGAAAGGTTCGTCATGAATCCCAGCGAAGTCTTGAGAATCGTCGATGCGATCCACCGCGACAAGAACATCGAAAAGGAGATCGTTTTCGAAGGGATCGAGGCTGCGCTGGTCTCGGCTGCCAAGAAGCACTACGGCGAAGAAGCCGATATCGTGGTGAACATCGACCGCGAGGACGGCTCCATTCGAGCCACTCACGACGGGCGCGAGCTCGACTCCGAAGAGACGGTCGGCCGCATCGGCGCCCAAACCGCCAAGCAGGTGATGATCCAGAAGATCCGCGAGGCGGAGCGCGACGCGCTGTACGAGGAGTACACCGAGCTCACCGGGCACATGGTCAGCGGCGTTATCCAGCGCTACGAGGGCGGCGCGGCGACCGTGCAGCTGACGAACGTCGAAGCCATCCTGCCGCGAGGCGAGCAGATTCCGGGCGAGACGCACCACGTCAACGAGCGCGTGCGGACCACCGTCTTCGAAGTCCGCAAGGCGGGCAGCCGGGTCAAGGTGATCCTCAGCCGGGCCCGGCCGCATCTCGTGCAGCGGCTCTTCGAGCAGGAGATTCCCGAGATCGCCGACGGGGTGATTCAGATTCGGGCAATGGCCCGCGAGCCGGGCTACCGCTCCAAGGTGGCGGTCTCCAGCAGCGACCCGCGGGTCGATTGCGTCGGCGCGTGCGTGGGGGTGCGCGGCAACCGCATCAAGAACATCGTCGACGAGCTGGCTGGCGAACGGATCGACATCGTCCGCTGGGACGAGAACCTCGAAGTGCTGATCCCCAACGCGCTGCAGCCGGCCGAGGTCGAGCAGGTGATCCTCTGCAAAATGCTGGGCCGGGCCATCGTGCTGGTGCGCGAAGACCAGCTTTCGCTGGCCATCGGCCGCCGGGGGCAGAACGTGCGCCTGGCGAGCAAGCTCTCCGGCTGGGACATCGAGATCATGACGCAGGACGAGCTGGCCCAGGCCATCGAGCGGGCCGTGAGCGGCTTCAGCTCGCTGCAGGGCGTCGAGGTCGAGCTGGCGGAGCGGCTGGTGGAAGAAGGCTTCTTGAGCTACGACGACCTTTCGATCATCGAGCCAGACGCCCTGATGGCCATGGGCAACCTGGATGAAGAGACGACCAACATGATCATCGAGCAGGCCGAGGAGCGGGCCGAGCAGGCCGAAGCCGCCGCCGCCGACGCCCGCCGCCAGAAGCGCGAGCAAGAACGGCTGGCCGAGATGGCGGCAGAAGCCGGCATGAAGCTAGCCCCCGAGGGAGGCGAGGAGGAAGCCCAGACGGCGCCCGCGGCGGAGGAAGGATCGGTCGAGCCGACCGGCGAAGAATCGGCCGCCGAAACGGAGGAGTTAGACGTCGAGGAGAACGCGCCTCGCGACCAAGCGGCCGCCGAAACGGAAGCGGTCGCCGAAACGGAAGCGGCCCCGTCGGACGCCGGCGAAGAGGCACTCGGCGGCGAAGCTTCCGACGACGACGGGGCGTCGGAACTGGCCGAGACGCCGGAGGACGCGGCCCCCCAGCGCTCCCAGAGCGCGACGTAGAATTGAAATGGTGGCCGGTCCGGCGAGCCGAGCCGGACACGAAAATGACAGAATGTCGAATGACAGAATGACGAATGACTGATTGGTTCGATCGGCATTCGTCATTCGGGAATTCGTCATTGATCGGTGCCGCTCGGCTCGCGGCACCACCCGAAGGGATACAGGAGACGTGCATCATGGCGGGGTGAATCGACTCGTGAACGAAACGGAGATGACTCTTGGCGGTACGCATTTACGCATTAGCGAAAGAGCTGAAGCTTGACAGCAAGGAACTGGTCGACATCTGCACGAAGGCCGGTGTCCCGGGGAAGGGGTCCGCGCTGGCGAGCCTGACCGAGGACGAAGCCGAGAAGGTGATGCAGTTCCTCAAGGGCGGCGGCGGGACGAAGCAAAAGCCATCGAAGGCACCGCCGGCGATGCCGCAGCGTCCGACCGAGCCTGCGCGCGTGGGCAAAAAGATGCCCGTCATCGTTACGAGCAAGCCCAGTCCGTTGCGTTCCAAGCCGGCGGAGTCGGCCGAAGAGCCGGTCGGCAGCGAAGCGCCGCTGGCGGCCTCGTCGACGGCCACCGAAATGGCCGTGGCGGTGGAAACGGCCCGCCGCCCGGGCCCGTTGGCGGGCGCGATGGGTCGC
>CAZHIV010000572.1:0-3600 GCA_964532675.1 uncultured Planctomycetaceae bacterium | reverse complement strand
CCAACCAGCAGCTCGACTGGGACACGTGGACCCCCAGCACGCAACTCGGCGAGATCATGGACGACCCGCTGAACCCGGTCCTCTATACCGCATAAAGCCGCGACCGGTGGTCGCGGGTTGTGCGCCGCCCCGCAAAAAGTCGCCGCGATTTCACATGGGCCGCGAGGCTCCCGCGACGAACGGCCGCGGCTTTATGCGAGGATGCCGCGGACGACGTGCGCTTCCTCGACGCCCGTGAGGCGCACATCGAGGCCGCGGAAGGCGTGGCTGAAGCGCGTGTGATCGATGCCCGGGCAGTGCAGCATCGTGGCGTGCAGGTCGCGGAGGTGCGTGGGGTTTTCGGCGATGTTGTAGCAGAAGTCGTCGGTCCGGCCGTATTCGATGCCGGGTTGAATGCCGGCCCCGGCGAGCCAGACGGTGAACGAGCGGCCGTGGTGGTCGCGGCCCATGTTGGCGTCGCCCAGCGAGCCCTGGCTAAAAACAGTGCGGCCAAACTCGGTGAGGAACATCACCAGCGTGTCCTCCAACAGGCCCCGCTGCTTGAGGTCCTTGAGCAGGGCGGCGGTGGGCTGGTCGACGTCGCGGCACTGGTTGGGCAGTTGCCGCTGAATCGCGATGTGCTGGTCCCAGCCGCGGTGGAAAAGCTGCACGAACCGCACGCCGCGCTCCAAAAGCCGGCGGGCCAACAGGCAGTTGGCCGCGTAGCTGCCGGCCTTGTGCACGTCCGGGCCGTAGCTTTCGAGCGTGCCGGGCGATTCGTCGCCCAGGTCGGTCAGCTCGGGGACGGACGTCTGCATGCGGAAGGCCATCTCGTAGGCGTCGATCCGCGCGAGCGTTTCGGGGTCGCCCGTTTCGGCGGCATGGAAGTGATTCAACTGGGCCAGGTCGTCCAGCAAGTCGCGGCGCTGGTCGCAGCAGGTGCCCGGCGGGTTTTCCAAGTACAGCACCGGGCTGGCGCCGGGCCGCAGGCCGACGCCCTGGTGCGAAGAGGGCAGAAAGCCATTGCCCCACAGCCGCGAAAAAATCGGCTGGCCCGGGTTCTTGCCCGTGCCCTGCGAGATCATCGCGACGAACGTCGGCAGGTTTTCGTTCATGCTGCCCAGGCCGTAGCTGATCCACGCGCCCATGCTGGCGTAGCCGGGCTGCTGATTGCCGGTGCAAATGAACGTGACGCCCGGATCGTGGTTGATCGCCTCGCTGTGCATCGATTTCACGATGCAGATCTCATCGGCGATCGATTGCATGTGCGGCAGCAGGTCGCTCATCCACGTGCCGTGCTGCCCGCAGCGGCGGCCGGGCCACATCGGCGCGACCACCGGATAGTTCGCCTGGCCGGAGGTCATGCCGGTGAGGCGCTGGTCGCCTTTCACCGAAGGCGGAATCTCCTGGCCGTGGTGCTTCGCGAGCGTCGGCTTGTAATCGAACAAATCGACGTGCGAGAACCCGCCCGATTGATACAGGCACAGCACGCGCTTGGCTTTGGGCGGAAAATGCGGCAGCCCAGCCACACCGCCGCTCGCCGGCTTAGCGGCCACGACGCGCGGCCCTTGCGCAGCCAACAGCGAACCGAGCGCGGCTTGCCCGATCCCGCCGGCGACGGAGCCGAGGAACGTGCGGCGTGAGGCGGCGTTTCGGAATTCGCGTATCTGGTCCATAATCCAGCAGATATGTATGTCGGTGTATCGGAAATCGGCCGATGAGATCATGGATGCGGCCTCTTAAAGCCGCCCGATCAGCTTATCATATTCCGCATGCGTGCCGATCCAAAACCAGGTAACCGTCTCGCCTACGAGCACGCCGGCAACACGGTAGCCGATGCCCACACGCGCCGAATATGTCGGCGGATCAGCATGCACCTGCTTGAAATGCAGCCCTGGATGCCGCGGGTTCTCGCGAAATAGTCGATAAGATTCCCGCGCCTGCTTTTGAACACGAGCCGGCAACGCCGCAAATAATTCGCGAAAGCTCCGCGTCGTGTGCGATGTCATAGGCGGTCTGGATCAAGTTCCTCGGTCAGACCGGCGTGGTATTCAGCCAAGGCTTCCTTTGCCAATTGGGCGAGCTTGTCGGACGAACGGGCGATCGCACGATCAAATTCGTCCTCCGCGGCGATTTCGGCCAGCAGCCGCGAGGCGAGCAGCTCTTGTTCCTCCACGGGCAGCTTGGCTGCTTCGGCGAACGCTTGTTGCAGAAGATCTGTCATTGTTCCTTTATTCTAGTTCTGTTCAAAGAACCGATCAATTGCGCGTCACCGTTTCGCTCAGGTTCAGCAGCAGCGCGGCGACTTGCGACCAGGCGGCGTGTTCGGCGACGGGGATCGACTGGTCGCGGGGCGACTCCCCGTTGGCGAGGTACTGGCGGGCGGCCGGTTTGTTCTTGGCGTAACGGAGCCGCTCGCGTTCCAGCGCATTTTGCAGGACGGCAATTTCGTCATCCGTCGGCGGGCGCGACGTGCACTCGGCGAATGCCCAGCGGAGCCGGTCGGCATCGCGCTCGCTGCGGGCGATGATCCGCTCGGCCAGCGCCCGCGACGCCTCGACGAATTGCACGTCGTTCAGCAGCACCAGCGCTTGCAGCGGCGTGGTCGTCGACGCGCGGCTAACGACACACGTTTCGCGGTTCGGCGCGTCGAACGCCACCATGTTGGGCGGTGGCACCGTGCGCTTCCAGTACGTGTACAGCGAGCGGCGGTACAGCTTCTCGCCGTGGTCTTGCACGAACGTCTGCGCGGTCGCCGGAGAGCTGCCGTAATGGCTGACTTCCCGCCACAGGTCGCCGGGCGTGTACGGGTTGACGCTCGGCCCGCCCAGGCGATCGACCAACAGGCCGCTCGTCTTGAGCGCCGCGTCGCGAATGAACTCGGCGGGCAGGCGGAACCGCGGGCCGCGCGCGAGCAGGCGGTTTTGCGGATCGCGCGCAAGCAGCTCACGTAGTCGAGTGTCTCCGACACTCGGTTGCGAGTTTCGGAGAAACTCGCCTACGTGGGAACTCTGCCGATAGGTTGCCGACGTAACGACCTGGCGCACGAGCCGTTTCACCTCCCAGCCGTGGTCCATGAAATCCTCGGCCAGCCAGTCGAGCAGCTCCGGATGGCTGGGAAACTCGCCCTGGGCGCCAAAATCGGCGGCCGTTTGCACCAGTCCGGCGCCGAACAGCATCTGCCAGACGCGGTTCACGTAAACGCGCGCAGTGAGCGGATGCTCGCGCATCGTGACCCACTGGGCCAGGCCGAGCCGATTGGGCGGCGTGCCGTTGGGCGGCGGCGGGAGCACGGCCGGCGTGGCGGCGGTCACCGTCTCGCCCGGCTGCGAATAATCGCCGCGCTTCAAGATGTGGGTCTCGCGCGGCTGTTCGGCCACGTCCATGACCATGGTGGGAAACTTCTTGGTCAGCACCGCCAAACGCTCTTCGAGGTTCGCCAGCGCGATGCGTTGCCGCCGCGTGGCGTCGCTATGTGCCGAGAAGTAGGCTGTCAACTGCGACTGCTCGTCGGCTGTCCGATCGGCCGCCGGCTTTTGCACCATCGAGATCATCTCCTCCGGCAACGTGCTGCCGTCGTCCGACCCGGTCATCGCGAGGATTTCGAACCGGGCGGCGACG
>CAZHIV010000571.1:0-17751 GCA_964532675.1 uncultured Planctomycetaceae bacterium | reverse complement strand
TCGAGCAGGCCGAGGTGGGCGGCAAGCGACTCGGCCAGACCGTCGGGCGAGTACTCGATCTCCAAACGCAGCCTTGAACGGTCACGCGCCAGCGGCTGGAAGCTGACCGTGCCCCCCTTCACCACTCCCGAAGTGGCCTGCCAGGCGATCCGCCGCGCAGGCTCCTCCGCGACGATCTCCGCGTCCCACTCTTCCTGTCGGCCGAGGATGCCGATCCGCCAGTGACTTCGCTTGTCACCGGTGAGGCAAACCTCGATGACCTCGGAGACGAACTCGGGAAACCGTTCCAAGTCGCTCCAGCACACGAGTGCGCGACCAGTAGAATTCCGCGCTGTCGTCGAACGTCACCTGGACGAAACTGAAGCCGAACATGCTCTTGCCGCGAACGCTTTCCGCGCCAGGTACCGAGAGCAGCGCTACTGACAGCGGGTAGGTGACTTGATCTTCGACGTCGCGCGGCGAACGGCCGGACCAGTCGGCAAAGACAATTACTTGGTTCTCACCCACGTTCGGAATTGCGTCGATGGGAACGACGCGCGTGGCATACCAGCCAGCCGCAATCAGAGCGGCGGCGAGGAGCAGTACGACCAGCCGCTCGCGGACGACAAATTGCAGAGCTCCTCGCATAATAAGGCGCTAACTTTCATCCGGGGCAGCGGGCGAGGAGGCCTGCGCAGTAGCGGGCAGCAGCTTCTGCTCGTGTTGAACGCAACGAAGCATCTTGCTACCCCAGTACGGATTCGTGGGCGGCGCAGCGGCCTGCAGCCAATCTCCTCCGCCGCCGGGAACCATGGCACACCAGTAATGCATCACTGGCTCGCTGGCGCCCGCGCCGCGGACCGCCGAGGCGAGCAATAGGATACCCCGGCTGATCGCTTTAAATTTCTCGCGGGCGTCTTCCAGCGAGCGATGATGCAAGTGCGCGACATTTTCGGCAACCGTGGCCGCTTCTTTGCGCAGCGGCGGAGGAAGCTGTCCCGCCTCGGCGAGTTCGACGGCGTTCTGCTCGACCGTCTTGACTTCCGATTCCGATGGAAGTTCATCGGCCGCCAGCGCGGCGACCAGCGCCTGGTAAGCCGAGTAGAGCTGCTCTAGGCGGCGGCCTGTCTCGCCGGTGATGGGCTCCGCCTCGTTTGCCGGAACCTGCAACGGTTGCTTCTTTACCGGCTTGGCGGCCACGGCGCGTTCGGGATCGATAAGCGATGGCTTGCCCGCCAGTTGCATTTGCGAGTCGATCAAGAAGTTTCCGTTAACGGCAACCTGCTCGCCAGCCTTTAGCCCTCCCAGGATGACCGCCTCATCGCGCAATAAAGCTCCCAGCTTGACCGGACGAAGCTCGAATCGGCCCGGTTCCGTCTCAACATAGACCAGGCTCGTGCTGCCGGTCATCAGCACGGCTCGACGAGGAACGACTAACACTTCAGGCTGCGGCACCGGCGCGTCGGTGTAACCGTATTCACGTGTTGAAACGAGATCCATTCCGCAGATAGGGCACTGACCGGGCTCATCGCGGATGATCTGCGGATGCATCGGGCTGATCCACTTGCCGGCCAGGTCGGCATCGTAAACCTGCCCGTGTTCGCCCAACGGAACGATCAGCTCGGCACGAGCGTAATCACCGGGTCGCAACAAGCCACGCTCATTGAGCAGCTCCACGCGGACAGCAACAGTGCGAGTGCTCTCGTCCACGACGGGATCGACAAAAGCTACGCGCCCTTCAAACTCCTCGCCCGGAAGCGATTGAACCTCGACTTCGACACGCTGCCCGAAACGAACGAGCGCGGCATCCTCCGGAAACAGTTGCAAAAGCAGCCATACCGTCGAGAGATCGGCAATCCGGTAGATCGGCTCGCCAACCTCGACATACTGGCCCTCAACGACCATCTTTTCAATAACCGTACCGCCGATCGGCGCGTAAATGGTGATCCGCGACTGGGCTTCTTGTGATTTGTCTAGCTCGGCGAGTTGCTCGGCGGTCATTCCGAGCTCCGTTAACCGCTGGCGAGCCCCCGCCACGAGCCGCTCCTGCGAGCGGCGCACACTGGCAAGAGTTGCGCCGTCCATGGCGGCGAATGCCCGCCGACTCTCCAGGTACTCCACCTGCGCGGCATACAACTGCGGACTATAGATAACAGTCAAGTGGTCTCCCTTTGCCACCTGAATTCCTGTGTAGTCGGCAAACAGTCGCTCGATCCGACCGGCGACGTAGGCCGCGATAGTCGCCTGCCGGCTTTCGTCGATCGCAATGCGCCCGATGGACTCGATTGTCCTGGCGACCGTGCGCTTCTTCACCGGGGCCGCTTGGATGTTCGCCAAGCGGCGGGCGGCTGGTTCGACCGTCACCGCGTACTCGTCCAAGCCACCATCTGCCACGGCTGTCGCCAACTCCAGCGGCATCGAACAAATCGGGCAGCGACCGGGATTCGGCTGGCGAATCTGCGGATGCATTGGGCACGTGTAGATCGCACCTTCCAATGCGCCTCGCTCGGCGGCGGGCGGAGCTTCGGCCGTCGCAATCCATCCTACGCGCTGCAGCATGCCTAACAGCACGATCAGCACCAGGCCGACTGCAAGAAATACTGCCGCGTTGAGGCCAAGTCGCAGGAAGAATCGGCGATCCAACTGCGGTCGCGGCGGATCGGCCTGAGCCGGAACACGTGCTGCAGTAGAGCTGTGTTCCGATTCAGTCTTCAGGCTTTCCGCTGATCCCTTTTCTGCGTTCGTAGATTGTTCGTGCCGGGCGGCCATTTGGCTCTACTTTGGAAGAGGTGCCGGTAGTAACTCCGGATCACTTAATTCTTCAATAGTGGCGGGCAGTTGTCTACCGACGGCCTCCTGAATCTGAGCTGCGGCGGTGGCCTGATCGACAATTGCCCGGATGTACGCCGCTTCCGCCACCAGCAGATTCCGGGCATCTTGTATGACTCGCTCGAACGTAACCGTCCCCTGTCCGTAGGCCCGCTGATCCACTTCCAGAGCCTGACGGGCTTGAGTAAGAACTGTGTCTCGGTAGAGTGCGGCTGTTCGCGCGGCGGCCTGTGCTTGCGCGAGCAAATCCAGCAACCTGGAGTCGTATTCTCGCATGACCGCTTCAACACCCCGCCGCGCCGCAAGATTCTCTTGCAGTGCCTCGCGCTCGATTGCTCGATACTTGCTGTGCCAGAGCGGCACATTAATTGCCGCGCCTACCCGCCACGGATCCTCGGCGTCTGCTCCCGGGTTGGACGTCATAAACATGTGCTCATAGTTGAGGTTTACCTCCGGGATCCTTTCCAACCTTGCTACCCGCACTCCCCATGCCGTCGCCTGGGTTTGCAAGCGTGCGGCGATGATGTCTGGCTGCTCCTCGAAGGCGATCGCACGCAGTTCATCCAGCGTATACTCAACCCGCCGGTGCTTGATTGTTTCTGGAAGTGGAAGCGGGCTGTCCGATTGGCGGTTTAGCAGTTGGTTCAGTACAGCCGTCCGTGACGACAGTTGCTGTTGCAGCATCAGTCGCTCTTCCTCGATACGGCTCAATTCCAGAGTTCCAAGCACCACATCGCCCGGCGCTGTTTCACCGACCTCAACGCGACCGATCGCGACTTCCACTAATGGTGAAATTAGTTGCCGGTTGGCTTCGTTGATTCGCAGCAACTGGCCGAGCAGATAAAGTCGATACCAGGTCTCCGCCACGTCGGCCGCTACGCTTAACCGCGCTGCTTCCAATTGCTGTTGCAGCATGAGTGCCTCGAACGCCGCCTCCTGCCCTTGCGCGTTGAGTTGCTTCAGAGAGGGAATTGTCTGGCTCAGCATAAGTGTGCCGCGCATCCGTCCCTCAGCCATGTGCATTGGCTCACCGAACACAGTGCCGCCCACCATTGGATCGGGAAGCGCGCGGACCTGCGGAACACGCGTCCACGCAGCTGCCGCTTCGGCTTCCAACCGGCCGATCTGCGGATTCGCAGCCAGCGCCTGCGTGATCAGATCCTGCAGTTCCGACCGTGTTGCAAAAGCCTCCTGTGCGTTCGCGATTATGGGCGCGGAAACCAGCACGACTTCGGCTTGAACTGATTTTTTATCTGCGGTGTGCTGCTCGAGGTCGGAAGCATCTTGTTCCAGAGCTCTCATTTCATTCGAAGCCTGCGCTGAAACCGAAGAGTGCGGTTTCACACGATGTTGACGCGGCGATTGACACCCACCCATGAGCAGCAACATCAGCACAAGCTGAATCGATAAAACCTGTCGGGATGGAATACGTGCGACCACGTGCTATCACCTACGAATGCGTATGCGCAACGGTACCTACATAGCCGGATGGTTCATACAATTTGAATCGTCACTCCTGAGCCAGCACGACGAAGCTATAGAGTTAGCTCCGGACGGTTACGCTCGTGGTGCTATCATCGACTAAGCAATTCATGCGGCCTCGGTGACTTGGGTAAATGTCCGGGAGGGAGATTGGGGCGGTAGCAATCTCGCACGAATTGCCTGGCACGAGAACTTTGAGCAATTCAATTGCGAGTCGCGTTCTATCGCCGCGCCGTAACCTTGGTCCTTGGTCCTTGGTCCTTGGCCATCGGTCGTACGACGGTCGGACTGCGCTGGACGCAACGAGCAATGTCCAGCTTGCGGAAAGCTACAAGAAGTTTCCTGTGCTCTCCGCTGCGCGGTTGCTCGTCGCTGATTCGAACGTGTCGGGCGGGCGAGTGCAAACGTTCCGATCAGTGCTCGATCGAACAAACGCCAGGCGATGACCCCCGAAAGACGTACGGTCGGTGCCCGGTTCGGCTGAAGTACTCTTCCGCAATGGAATCGACGGCGCGACTTGCCTCGGACCGGCCGAGCACCGCGACCGTGCCACCGCTTCCGCCGCCGGTGATTCGTGCGCCGTACAGCCCATTGGACGCACCAGCTTCGCGCACCAATTCGACGAGCAGATCGGTCCGGTCGCTGCCCAACCCGCAGGCGGTGTAGCTATCATGCGATTCGAGCATGAGGCGCCCCATTTCGCGAAGCCCGTTTTCCGTGACCTCCGCCGCGAGTAGGTCTCGAAAGCGGCCGACGCGCACGTTCTCTTGAATCGGGTGCGCGGCGGATTGGCGAACGGGGTACGAGTGGCCCGCTTCGACCCGCGTGACGCGATCCGTCGTGCCGCGGTAGCGAGCGAGGAACTCGGCGCCCGGCACCTGCTCTGGCAGGAGCGCCTCGAACTGGTTGCGAAATTCTTCGGGGCTGATGTTGGCCAGGTAGCCGTTCCAGTGAGGATCGTCCACGTCCATCACATGGGGGTCATTGTCGGAAGGCTTGGCAGGCAATCCGCGCGCGTCGGCGATAATACGATAGCCCATGAAGGCGGCGCAGCGGACCGACGAGTAGTCGCTGCCGGAAACGGCGTGGCGAACGCCCGAATCGATTCCCCAGAAGGTGGCGATCGGCGGAATGGGCAGATAGCCCTCGACCGTGGCGGGCTGGCACCGCAGGGCGAGCAGCTGGTTCTCGCGGCCAACCGCGGACGTCATTTGGTCCATAATGCCGCAGGGCGCTCCGACGACCAGGTTTTCCGCCACCTGGCACAAGCGGGCCAGCTCCTCGCCGCCGAGTTCAATTCGCAGCGACTCGGCAAAGGCCTGCATCGTGGCAACTTCCACCGCGGCCGACGAGCTGACGCCTTTGCCCTCCGGCACATGAGAATCGAGCAGGATTCTCAAACCGCCGTCCCATTCGGGCTTCCGCTCGCGCACGAGCACCAGAACGGGGCCGAGCACGTAGCTCGCCCACGATGAGCTTGCATCACGGCCGAGGATTTGGCGGGCATCCTGGTAATCGGCGTTCAAGCAGTCCGCCCATTGCCGCCGGCCGATCGTCGCCTGCCGGGCGTCGGAGTCTTGTCCGCAGCTGACGACAACGACTCGGCCGTCGTCGGCCGGTTGAACCGAAACAAGAGCCGCTTCGGCGATCGGCAACTGGAGAACGAGCGAGCCGCTGTAGTCGGCGATGCCGCCCATCACGTCGAGCCGCCCCGGCGCGCGGGCGGTGAAGAACGTCGAGTTGTGCCGGATAATCGACTGCAACATCGGGTCGGCTTGCTCCGGCAACGTGCGCACGCGCCTGAGATGGGCCATCACGTCAGCCGAAAACCGGGCCGATTCGTCGCTCATGATCGCGGTGGCGTGCCGGCGGCCGGGTTGCTGGCGAGCCCTTGCTCTTCCAACAGGGCCTGAAGCAGCGGTTCGATGCTTTCCTGCAGTTGCCCGTTGGCGTACCCGACCCAGGCGACGTCGGCTTCGGTGTCGAGCGGAGCGCGCAGCGGGCCGCCGGCCGGGTCCGTCACGATCACGCCGGCCTCTTCGGCGACGAGCGTGGTGCAAAGATCGTAAGGATGACAGCAATGGCCCAACGCGACGCCGCGCTCCGCGAGGATGGGCCGAATCAGCGGGCGCAGGTCGGCGACGAAGCGGTCCTGTCCCGAGGCCAACCCGTAAAGCTGGCCGCCCGTGCAGGCGTACTGATCCTCGAACACGGCAGCTTCGCCGGGCTGGCGCTTGTAAAGTCGCTCGCAGAGTGCATCGTCGATGGCGGCGAGCACGTCGCGGCCGCCCGGGAAAAAGCGGCAGACGGTGGCAAAGCCATGCCGAAAATCGACCGACGACGACGGCCGCAGCGACAACGATTGCGAGTCGCGCGTAAGCCGGTTGTAGCGAACGGCCTGCACGCCGCCGCCCCGGATCGCCCAAGCCTGGTCGGACAGGTGCTGCTTGACGAGCGGAATCTCGGTTTGGACGGCAAGCTCGATGTCTGCCAGGGACGTACCGTCGCCCTTGTTGGGCGCGACGCCCGTGATTATCCAGCCGGGCCGCTTCTGGTACATCAGGCCGCGCGTGCCGTCGATGGGGTCGACGATGATTCGCCACGCGGCGTCGGAATCGCTGGCGTTCTTTGGCAGCGTGATGCGCCCGTTCGGCAGGCCTTCGCCCACCAGAACGATCGGCGCGTGGATCGCGATCTCTTTGGTAAACCAGTCGACAAGCGCGGTTTCGCTGATGCGGTCGATCGCATAAGTGACGTCGCCGGCCCCAACTTCGACGACGCGGGCCAGGTCGGCGGAGGCCTGCTGCTCGCACGCCTCGAGGACGGTATCGCGAATCCGATCGTGGATTCGGCGGAGCGGACCGAGCATTTCGGCAGAAGACATCATGGGGAGGCAGCTTTCGCTTTGTAGTGCGTGGTCGATTGGGCGCGGAGCTCGCCGGCCTTTTGCTCGGGGGAGGTGTCGCTCAAAAAGCTGCCGCCGCCGATCTCAGGCCCGGCCAGGTACTTCAGCAGGTTCGGCGTCCGCAGCGGCGGGTGGAACTCGATATGAAAATGAAACCCGTCGCTGAAGCGGCCGTTCGTGGGCGCCTGGTGCAACACGAGCACGTAGGGGAACGACATTTGCCACAGGTTATCGTAGCGGATGAGCAGTTCGCTGAGGACCGCGGCCAGGTCGGCTAGTTCTTCTGTGGAAAGGCCGGCGATGCTCTGATGCGCTTGCTTCGGCGCGACGTACGCTTCGTACGCGTAGCGGGCAAAGTAGGGAACGAACGCGATGGCGGAGCCGTTTTCGGCGACGATCCGGCGGCCGTCGGCTTTTTCGCTCGCGAGGATATCCTCGAACAACGCGCGACGATGCTCGCGCCAATAGGCGGCGCTGGCGTCGACCTCCACGGCGATCGTTTTGAACACGAAGTTGGTGGCGTAGATCTGGCCGTGTGGATGAGGATTCGACACGCCGACGACTTTGCCCTTATTCTCGAAAATGAGCACGTGGTCGACGTCCGGCATGGCGCCCAGCTCGCGGTACTGCTGCTGCCAGCACGCGAGGAGCGCATGGACTTGATCGACTGGCAGCTCGGCGAGCGTCGTGTTGTGGAGCGGGCTATAGCAAACGACCCGCGCCTTGCCGACCGCCGGCCGGTTGCGGAAGATGCCCGGCGGCGCCGGCAGATCCCGCGGGGCATCGGCCGAGACGCACGGCAGGTCGTTGTCGAACACGAAGATGCCGTCGTACTTCGGGTTGGCGTGCCCATGCACGCGGGCATTGCCGGGACAGAGGTAGCACGTATCGTCGTAGGCCGGCGCCGGCTGCGAGGCCCCGGCGAGGGTCTCCCCCGTCCAGGGCCGCGCATTGCGATGTGCGGCGATGATCACCCACTCCTCGCGCAGCGGGTGCCAACGTTGCTCCCATGCCGCGTCTTGGCCGGTAGTCATGCGTGCTGTCTCGCTCTTACGCGTCGCGTGCGGATCGGGCATCCGCCAGTGCAGCGCACCGATCGCCATGATAACGAGTTTTATTCCAGCGTGCTGCTCGGGCGGATTCACGCAGTTTTGCGCAGCATTCGGCGCTCGCAGCCGAACGGTTGGCGCTGGGCCAAATCTGCTGCCGACAGCGGTTTCGCGGTGAGAACTCCAGCCGCCGAGAGATGCGGCCCGCGAAAAAGACTACTTCTTGCGGTGGCGGATTTTCGCGCGCATGCGGCGCTTTTTGCGCCCTTGCTTCCGCCGACCTTTCCCTGACTTTCTCGTACCCAAGTGTTGGCTCCAGGTTAGAGTGCGTGAACAAATTCAACCGACGGCCCGGCCCGACTCGATGCAGCGGGCGCAGCATAACATTGTAGCGTCGTTTCGCAGCACGATGCAATAGAGGCGCGGGCGAAGAGGGCGTGCAAATGGCGATCTTAGGCGATGATTGCCTTGATGGGCGTACCGAATTCCTTTTCCAAGCGCTTTCTGCCCGGCACGGCCAGCTTGTGGGCATCCAGGCCCAATTGGCGCAGGATGGTGGCGTGGATGTCAGTCACGTAATGGCGGTTTTCCACGGCGTGGAATCCCAGCTCATCGGTGCTGCCGTGCGCGACGCCGCCCTGGATTCCGCCGCCGGCCAGCCAAACGCTGAAGCCGTACGGATGGTGGTCGCGGCCGTCGCCGCTCTGCGAGCCCGGCGTGCGCCCGAATTCGCTGGCCCAGACAACGATCGTTTCGTCCAATAGTCCCCGTTGCTTGAGGTCCGTCAGCAGCGCGCCGATAGGCTGGTCGACCGCTTTGCAGAGCTTTGAATGACCGGCTTTCAATCCGCGGTGGGCGTCCCAACTGCCGGCGCCGCCGTTGCTGCCGTGATACACCTGCACGAAGCGCACGCCGCGCTCGACCAGCCGGCGGGCGGCGAGCATCTGACGACCGAAGTTCTGCGTTTCTTTTTGATCCAGGCCGTATAGCTGCCGGATGTGCTCCGGCTCATCATCGAAATCGACCACGTCTGGGATGGCCGTCTGCATGCGGAACGCCAGCTCGTAAGATTTCACGCGGGCCCGAATTGCCTCGTCATCCGGGTAGCGATCAGCGGCGACCTGGTTCAGTTGCCGCAGCAGATCGAACTCCGCGGCTTGCTCCTCGCGATAGAGGTCCTGCGGCGGCTTGGCGTACGGGAGCGGGTTTTGCGGATCGATCGCGAGCGGCACGCCGTCGAACTGCGGCCCCAGATAATTGGCGCGATGGGCCTCCATGCCGCCGCAGCAGTCGGCCAACGGGTTGCCCATCACGACGAACTGCGGCAGGTTCTCATTCAATGTGCCCAGGCCGTAGTTCACCCAGGCGCCGATCGTGGGAAAAAAGCCGTCGATGCGGTGCCGGCCCGTGTGAAACTGAAGCTGCGCGCCGTGGTTGCTGTCCTCGGTCCACATGGAGCGGACGATGGCGAGGTCGTCGGCACACTGGCCGACGTGCGGCCACCAGTCGCTGATCTCCAGCCCGCTTTGCCCGCGCGGGCGGTAGCCGACCTGCAAGGGATAGAGTTCCTGCCGGATGAAGCCGTTGTTCGGATCGAACGCCACGACGCGCTCATTCGCCAGGTGCGGCGACTTCAATACGCCCGCATAGGGCGTTTCGTCGATCTTCTTGCCCGCGTAGCGATTCAGCGCGGGCTTGGGATCGAACGACTCCAAATGGCTCGTGCCGCCGATCATAAATAGCCAGATGACGCTTTTGGCCCGCGGGGCAAAGTGTGGTTGCTGTTCGTCCAGCGGCGAGTCGAGGGCCGATGCCTCGCGGCGCAGCATGGCACTGAGGGCCACGCTACCGAAGCCAAAGCCGAGCTGCGACAGGAAGGCCCGGCGAGTGCCGCCGTCCAATTCGCGTTCAAGGTTGATCGGATGCGTCATGTTCGCCTCAGGCAGCTTTAGCGCACGGTCACAAAATCGTTGTGGTTCATCAACACGTGCACGAGGTTTTCACGGGCCCGTTGGTGCGGGTCGTCGGACGGCGGGGTGGCCGCTTCGACGGTGCCGCCGAACGGCGTGAGCTTGTCGCTTTCCGCCAGCCGCTGCGACTGTTGGCGCAGAAAGTCGCGGCACAGCTTCCGTTCTTCGGCGGTCGGGGCGCGGGAAAGCACGTGCAGGTAAGCCTGCTCGACGAACTCGGCCGAATCATCGTCCGAGGGGCCAAGTGTGTGCGACAACCGCGCCGCCAGCTCGCGCGCCAGCGAAACGCCGAGCGAGCTGTTGGCGAGGGCCAGCGCTTGCTGCGGAATAATGCTTTCGCTGCGCCGGTAGCACTCGGTGGGACTGGGGGCGTCGAACATCACGAGCATCGTCATCTGCTTTTCGTAGGCGTGGCGGAAGTAAATGCTTCGCCGGAAGACGGACTCGCCCTGTTGAAAATCGATATCCGGGCCGCCGCGCGTGAGGTCGAGCTGGCCCGCCACGTAGAGCAGCCTGTCGCGGACGACCTCCGCATCCAAACGCCGCACGTTAGTCCGCCAATAATGCCGGTTGTCTGGGTCGATCGAACGATTCTTCGCCGTGACCGCGGAGTCGCCGGACGATGCCCGCCGATAAGCCTGCGAGGTGACAATCAGCCGGTGCAGATGCTTCATGCTCCATCCGCTACCCATCAGCTCCGCCGCGAGCCAGTCGAGCAATTCGGCATGCACGGGCCGGGACGAGCGGAGGCCAAAGTCGAACACTTCATCCACGAGCGGCTCGCCAAAATGGCGCAACCACACGTGATTGACGGCTACCCGAGCGGTGAGCGGATTCTTGGGATCGGTGATCCACCGCGCCAGGGCGAGCCGCCGGCCGGTGCTCGTTCGCGGATACTGTTCGCACACCGGCGTGTAATTGGCGTTGGATTCGGCCATTGCTTTGCGCGAGTCCGCAAACTGGCGATTGGCCGCGTTCAATTGCTGCCGCGCTGCCTGGATCGCAAGCTGCCGTTTTTGGGCGTCGCCCTTCTGACTCGTCGACGCCTGCTTGAACGCGGTCTGCTTTTCGAATCGATCCACCTTGGCCTGGATGAATTGGAGCCGTCGCTCGGCGGCGGCCGCTTTGGTGGCGAGTGTCTTGAACCGCGCGGGCTTTTTCTTTGCGACTTCGTGGAACTTCATCGAATCGGCGGCCCAGCGCGCTCGCAGCGAGTCGAGCCGGGCTTCGGCGGCCGCGACGGCGAGCGTCGATCGCTGCCTGGCAGTGAGCGAAGCCTTCGCTCCCTTGGCCGCGACTTGCTGGTGCTTCTTCTGCGCTGCGGCCAAGGCACGCTCCGCGGCGGCCAGCTCGTCCCGCTGGTAATGGGGCGCCAGCGCTGGGAAATAGGCGCCCCGTGGCAACGAAACGGCCGCAATCTCAAACGGCAGCTCGATGGCTTGCGGCGCGGCCGGGCCGAGCGGATGCTCCTTATCCGCCTGCTTCTCGTTGCCGCCGACGTACAAGTACGTTTGGGCGTCGAGGTCGGCATCGTACACGCGCGGCAAACCGTCCACGTTCGGGTCCACTTCTCCCGGCAGGCGATCGGTCCGCACCCGATAGGGCTCGAAGATCGCGCGAAAGGCAAAATACTCTTCTTGCTCGATTGGATCGAACTTGTGATCGTGACATCGGGCGCAGTTGAGCGTCATGCCCAAGAATGCCTTGGCCGTGTGCTCGACGGCCGCGTCCATCCAAATATCGCGATTGCGGTTATGGTAGTTGCGCGCCAGAAACCCAGTCGCGCGGAGCACGTCGGGGTCCTCTGGCGCGATCTCGTCGCCGGCCAGCATCTCGAGGATCATGTGGTCGTACCCCTTGTCGGCATTGAGCGACTCGATGATCCAATCGCGCCAGCGCCAGATGTGCCGCTGGCTGCCGCGGAGCTCATTTCGATATCCGTCCCAATCGCTGTAGCGCCAGACGTCCATCCAATGCCGCGCCCAGCGTTCGCCGTAAAGCGGGCTCGCCAACAGCCGGTCCACTTCGCGCAAATAAGCGGTCCCCGAATCGTCCGCCAGAAAGGCCTGCAGCTCGGCCACCGTCGGCGGCAGGCCGATCAGATCGAACGACAAGCGGCGCAGCTGCGTGCCGCGGTCCGCCGTCGTGTATGGAACGACACCGGCGGGATCTTGCTCCTGTTCAAGAAATGCGTCGACGGGGTTCGTGTTGGAGCCGTGCACGATTGCAGGAACCGCCGGCCGCACGACGGGCTGATAGGCCCAATGTTCGCGCGGCGATTCGAGCACCGATTCATCATCCGGCGCCGCCATGCCGCTTTCGATCCAACGGCTCAGGATGGCAATCTGCTTGGCGTTGAGCGGGGCGCCTTCGCCTTCCGGCGGCATGCGTTCGTCGGCCGTGGCCGCGCCGACGCGCGTCAACAACAAGCTTTCCGCCGCAGCGTTGGGAACCGCGACGGGGCCGGAATCGCTGCCCTTGTGAATCATGTGCGCCGCGTCGAGACGCAGCCCCGCTTCCTGCTTCAGCGGGCCGTGGCAACTAGTGCACTTCTCGGCCAGGAGCGGCTTGACGTCGCGCAAGTAATCGGCATCCGCGCCGACTGCCGCGGCGGCGATTGACAGCGTCACGCTTAAGATCATGAGAGAGCGAGTCATCCGCCCGATCTGCTGGATGAAGGAGCCGTCCTCGGCGGAGTTCTCAGCGTAGCAATGAAACGGTCGGTCGGCAACACTCGCAGAACAATTGCGCTGCGCGTTTCGTCCGCTGCGCAAAGCGAAGAAGTCGCTCGTATCGCGGCGGCTACACGTTGAACAGGAAGTGGCACACGTCGCTGTCGCGCATCACGTAGGATTTGCCCTCCAGGCGCAGTTTGCCGGCCTCGCGGATCGACTTCTCGCTGCCGTATTGCGCGAGCTCGTCGACGGAATACACTTCGACGCGGATGAAGCCCCGCTCGAAGTCGCTGTGGATGACGCCGGCCGCCTGCGGGGCGGTGGCGCCGACGGGAATCGTCCAGGCTCGGATCTCCTTCGGCCCGGCCGTGTAGAAGCTCTGCAATCCGAGCAGGCTGTAGGCGGCGCGGGCCAGCACCGCGAGGGCCGGCTCTTCCAAGCCCACGCTGCGGAGCATTTCCGCGCGGTCGGCCTCGTCCAGCTCGGCGATCTCGGCTTCTAGCCGGGCGCTGATGGGCACGACCTGGCTGCCCTCGGCACCGGCCCGCTGGCGGACCTTTTCGACTATCGGGTTCGTGCCGGCCAGGTCGTCCTCACTGACGTTGGCGACGTAGATCACTCGCTTGGCGGTGAGGAATTGCAGGTCGCGAAGAATCCTCGCGGAAGCCGGGTCGTCGTACGCCAATCCGCGGATCGGCTTCGCGTCGCTCAAAAGGGCCTGGCACTCGTGCAGGATTTCCAGCCGCCGCTTCGCTTCCGGCCCGCCCATGCGGATCGTTTTCTCGGTCCGCTCGATCATCCCCTCGACCGATTGCAAGTCGGCCAGCAGCAGCTCGGTTTCGACGGTGTCGATATCGCGCACCGGGTCGACGCTGCCTTCGACGTGCACGATGTTTTCGTCTTCGTAGCAGCGGACGACGTGTATGATCGCATCGACGTTGCGGATGTTGCCCAGGAACTTGTTGCCGAGTCCTTCTCCTTGCGAGGCGCCGCGCACCAGGCCGGCGATATCGACCAGTTGAAAGATGGCGGGGATGACTTCCTGCGTTTCGATGAAGCGGTTGATCGTCGCCAGGCGCGGATCGGGGATCGCCACGGCGCCGACGTTGGCCTCGATCGTGCAGAAGGGATAATTCTCGCTGGCGATGCCGACGGACGTCAGCGCGTTGAAGAGTGTGCTCTTACCGACGTTCGGCAGACCGACGATTCCAGCTTCCATAGCTCACTTACGCGAACATATTCAAACTGTCCGCGGCAACGGTGGTTTTGGGGAGTGAGCCTTTATTTCCTTTGCCGACGGCGTCGTCAAGGCCGCGTCGCGTCAAAGTGCCACAGGCTGGGTTGCGGGTGAATCTCGCATAGCCGCGACGGCGCGAAACGGTAATAATGCAACGGGATCGATCGCTTCTGGTTTAACGGCTGCTTTCGGCAGCGGAGTTTTTGTAGGGATGTCTCGCGCGAATTTGCTTGTTTTGGTGATGGGCGGGCTGCTGCCGATGTTTTCGCCCGCGGCCCTGGCCCTTGCTCAGAACGAAGGCCAGGAGGACCTGGACAAGGCCACGCAATTGAAGGTCACGGCCGAGTCTCTGGAGGACCTGAACGACGTCATCGATCGGCTGGACACCGCACTGGAAAAAGGGCTCGACGAAGAGAACGGGGAATTCGCCCGGCAGCTGCTTGTCTCGTCGTTGGTGCAGCGAGGCACCCTGTTCGCCTCGGCTGTTTTGAACGTGCCGGTCGACGATCCTCAGCGCGGCCTGCGTTCGATGCAGTTCCGTCAGTTCGCGCTTTCCGACCTGCAGCGGGCGGTGGGGCTGGACGAATCGCTGTGGGACGCGCAGCTATTGATCGGCAAGCTGCAAGTGCTGCCCTATGGCGACGCCGCGGCGGCCCGGCGGGCGCTCTCGAAGGTGATCGAATCGGCCGACGCCCCGCCGGAGCAAAAAGCCGAAGCCTACGCCGTGCGCAGCGCCGTGCAGCGCGACGAGGAGAAGCGGCTGGAAGATTTGACTCGGGCCGTCGAGCTGCAGCCGGAGAAGCCCGACGTCCTGCGGCTCCGCGGCAACTACTTGTACAGCAAGGAAAAACTTAAGGAAGCGCTCGCCGACATCGATCGCGCGCTCGAGCTGGATCCCGATCACCCGGCGACCAACGAGCTGCGGGGCATGATCTTGCTAGGCCTGGAGAAGTACGACGAAGCGCTGGCCAGCTTCAACCGCGCGACGGAGCTCGTGCCGGAGGCGGCGCAGCCGTACCAGTTTCGGGGTCAGCTATACCGCCAGCAGGGCGATCTCGAAAAAGCGCTGGAGCAGCTCAGCAAGGCCTTGGAGCTCGCGCCGGAAAACGTAGCCACGCTGCTCGTGCGAGCCGGTTTGTACTACGAGCTGAAGCAGACCGATAAGGCGCTGGAGGACATCGACGAGGCGATCCGCCTTCAGCCGCAGTTCGTGCATCCGTATTTGATGCGGGCCGAAATCTACGCCGCCACGGACCGGTTGGATGAAGCGATCGGGCAACTCGAGCGGATCGCGCAGATGTCGCCGGGCAATGTTCCCTTGCTCAATCGGCTAGGCAGTTTTTACCTGATTGCCGGTCGCCCACGCAAGGCGATCGAGGCCCTGAGCCAGGTGATCGAAGAGGACGAGAACAACAATGGGGCGTTGCGGTTCCGGGCGGATGCGGCACTCAATATCGGCGACCACGCGGCGGCCATCGCCGACTTCGAACGTGTGCTGGAGGTGAATGCAGACGACGAGAGCTTGTTGAACAACTTCGCTTGGGTGCTGGCCACTTCGCCGGACGACGAGCTGCGCGACGGGCCGCGGGCAGTGAAGCTGGCCACCAAGGCGGCCGAGCTCACCGGGCATCAAACGCCGCACGTGCTCAGCACGCTGGCCGCGGCGTACGCCGAGACGGGCGACTTCGACTCGGCCAAGAAGTGGTCGCAAAAGGCTGTTGAACTCGCGCAAAAGGAGTTGGATGCCGCCGGCAGCGGCGACGATCGCGAGCAGCTACAGGCCAACGTGGACCAGCTTCAGGCCGAGCTCGACAGCTACGAAGAAGGCAAGCCGGTACGCGAACGTCAAACCGCCGAGGAGGCGGCGGACAAGCCGCCTACGACCGATCATACGCTGGCCCCCACGGTCGACCCCGCGCCGGCGCGCACGGCCGACTTCTAAAGCGAGGTTGCGCTAAGCCGCAAGCGGGTCAGCGGACGGCAGGCCCTGCGCTCACTTCACTTCTTCCATGTAGCGCAGGAACTTCGTTTCGAACATCTTCATCTCGCGGCCGAAGACGGCCTGGAAGTCGGCCATCCGCTCGGCCGCCGGATAGTCGCTGAACAGCGGCCGGTCGGCCGTTTTGGCCAGGTACGTGGCGTACAACCGCGGCTGCGTCTCGCAAAGGTAGAACGACAGCGCCCAAGCTTCGGCATAGGCCCCTGCAACGTCGCCGCGGAACGCCTGGTCCGATGAGAGCAGCGCCGCGATGGTGCCGGCCTGCCGGCGCGTGGCCGCGTAGTCGCGGAAGCCTTGCAGCCGGCCACGATTCACGCGGTCGGCCTGGGAATGGTCGTACCGCGCGCTCCAAACGCCGGGAGCTTCGAACATCGTAGCCAGGCCTTCGACGAGCCACCGCGGCGAGGCGGTAAACCGCTTGTGAATGCCGACGTTGTAGGCCGTCTGGTGAGTCGCCTCGTGGATGATCGTATCGGCGTTCTCCGACCAGTCGATGCCGCTGGCGTTGGCGGTGACATCAAACAGGAACACGCGGTTGGAGACGGGATCGTAATGGCCGAGCGTGCCGGGCCGCATTGGCGTGCCGCTGGCCGCCGCGTGGCGGAAGTATTCCGCCTCGTCGCGAAAGACAATCGCCACGAGCGGGTAGGGCGGCTCCTGCAGCGAAAAACCGCGCACCCGAAAGTAGTGCTCGAATCGCTTGTACAGTTCTTCGAACCGGTCGGCCCACTGGTCCCGCTGGCCGCGGGGATGGACGACCAGGTAGTGCCGCGTGGTGGAGACGTCGAACCGCTTGTCGAACTCGCGCTGCAGCGCCGTCTTCATCTCGGATGGCGAGTAGCCGAAGAACCGCGGGCTCGTCTTCTGCGCCTCCTTGGCCAGTTTCGGATTGAATTCGTGCAGCCGGCCGTCGCGGCCCAAGAGCAGCATCTGCTCGGCGCTCCAGGAGAGCGGCCGGCCCTCCACCATCTGCCCGTCGACGCGGGCGCGGAACATGAAATCGGCGGCAAATGCGGCGCTTCCGCCGGCAACCAGCCAGGCGGCGGCCAACGTGAACGCGGCAGTTCGCTTTGCGATGCTCATGGCAATTTCCTTCGTTCGCACCGTGCCCATCCGAAGTCTAGCTCACGGTGTTGCGACGGTCGGCAGACTGGCTCCGGTCGTGACGGTACAATGGAACGCAAGGAAATTTCTTCATCATCGGGGTCGCACGATGGGTTACAGGCACCTGGCATTGGCGATCGGAATCGGCTTGGCCGCCGGCGCAGGGGCGGCGGAAAACGGCTCTGAGCCATCGGAGGCCGACCGGCAGCTCGCCTCCCAGCTCGGCCGGCTGGTGCAGCAACTAAACGACGACCGGGCCGCCGAGCGCGAGGCGGCCGCGGAAAAGCTGCTCGAGCTGGCCGGCTCGACGACCGAGGCGACCGACCGCTATCTCGAACTGTTGCCCGAGGAGAACGAACAGATGCCGCTGGCCGTGCGCGATCGGTTATCGCGCATTCGCCAGCAGGTGGAAGAGCGCGTCGCCAAGGCGGCAATCGCGGGCACGAAGGTCACGCTGTCGGCCGAACAGATGCCGCTTAGCGAAGTGTTCGCCGCGATCGAAAAGCAAACCGGCAACCGCCT
>CAZHIV010000570.1:0-8639 GCA_964532675.1 uncultured Planctomycetaceae bacterium | reverse complement strand
TATCAAGTCCCGTAGGGACGACGGAAGCTTCTGCCGTCCCTACGGGACTTGAAGGTGTTTTTCCGTTTTCCCCCCAGCAATGAATTGCTGGGCTATTGTCAGACGTCCCTCCGGGACGGATTTGTGGGTAACGACAAGGCTAATCCCAACGGCTAGAATGATCGGCTGCGCGGCTGCGCCGCCGCTCGTTTGGAAGGGATGCCGACGATGGATTGTCATGCCGAAAAACGCGGACCAGATATCGCCTCGCGATGGGCCGCGTTCGGGTGGCCGCTGGTGATTTTCGGCGGCTTGCTAGCGCTCGGCGTGCCGCGCGCCGCCTATGCGGAGGACGAACTACCTTCGGCCGCAGTCGCACGTTCGACAATCGACGAGCCGGATCAGCGATCTGCGATTGTGAAGAGCTTCCGCCACGATGCGGCCTTGGCGGATGTGTGCTTCGTCGATCGCGCGACGGGTTGGGCCGTGGGCGACCGCGGGGTGATCTGGCATTCGCGCGATGGCGGCGCGACGTGGCAGCAACAAACGTCGGGAGTCGAGTGCGGCCTGAACTCGGTGTTCTTCCTGGATTCGCGCCGCGGCTGGGCCGTGGGCGGCGAATGCAGGTCGTACGCCAACTCTTCGCGGGGCGTGGTGCTGCGTACGATCGACGGCGGTGAGAACTGGACTGCCGTGCCGCGGCCCATGCTGCCGCTGCTCGCGCAAGTGAAGTTTTTCGACGCCAATCGGGGCGTCGCGATCGGCCAGGCCACCTCGTTTTATCCGGCGGGCCTGTTCGTCACGCAGGACGGCGGAGAGACGTGGCAGGCGCTGCCGGCCGATCGGGCGGGCGGATGGTCGGCCGGCGATTTCTTGGACATTGAAACGGGCGCCGTCGCGGGGCCGGCCGGGCGTTTTGCCACGCTTGCCCGCCGCCGGGTCGTCCATTCGCCGCAGGCGACGGCATCCCTGCGGTCGTTTCACGCGCTGCGGCTCGTCGCGCCGACCGGCGGCTGGTTGGTGGGCGACGGCGGCCTGGTGATGACGACGGGGGATTTGGGCCATACCTGGCAAACGCCCTCGGCCGAGTTGCCCGAAGCGGTCGCCGGCCACTTCGATTTCCATGCGGTCGCCGTGCAGGGGCCGCAGGTGTGGGTGGCCGGCTCGCCGGGCACCCGCGTGTTTCACTCGCCCGACGGCGGGCAAAGCTGGCAGGCGGCGCCCACCGGTCACCAAGCGCCGGTCCGCGCGCTTGCATTCGCGGATTCTGAGCATGGCTGGGCCGTGGGTGAGTTGGGCTGCATTCTGGCGACCCGCGACGGCGGCCGCACGTGGCAAGCGCAGCGCGGCGGCGGCCGGCGGGCTGCCTTGCTCGCCGTTTTTGCCGACGCGGCCGATGTGCCGCTCGAACTGTTGGCCGACGCCGGCGCGGCCGAAGGTTACACAGCGGCGGTCGAGATTCTGCACACGGCAGATGCCGGCGCGGAAGCGGCCGGTCAGGCGCATGGCGAGCGAGCGAGCGAGGCGATGCTGGTCGCCGGGGCGGCGGGCAGCGCGACGGCGTGGCGATTTCCGCTGCCGCCCGGCGAATTGGCGCTGGCCCGCGACGACCAGTTAGCCGCGCTGAACCGGGCGAACGACGGCCGCGCGCTGGAGCAGCTCGAAAGCCACCTCGTCCGCCGCTTGCGGATGTGGCGGCCGGACGTCGTCGTCACGCATCATCACGAATCGGAATCGAGCGAGCCGGTGGCGGCGCTCGTCGAGCGGCTGGTGCTGCAGGCGGTGGAGCGGGCTGCCGACCCGGAGCACGCGGCTTTGGCGACGGAGATAGGACTCGCGCCGTGGCAGGTGAAGAAGGTGTACGGCGTGCTGCCAGCTCGTGCGCGGGGCGACGAGTCGGTGGCGACGGGTCGATTCTCGCCGTGGCTTGGCACGACGCTGCGCGATTATGTGTCGCCCGCGCGCCGATTGCTCCTCGGCGGGCACGGCGTGCCGCCCGACGCATGGGAGTTTCAATTGTTGATGAGCCAGGGGGCGGACGCCGGCGGGCCGGGCGGCATAATCCACGGCATCGCGCTGTCTCACGACTCCGAAGCGCGGCGGCCGCAGGCGGAACTGCCCGTCAACGACCTCGAGGCGCTGCGCCGGACGGCGACCCGTCGTAGGCACTTGGAGGAGCTGCTCGAGCGCACCGAGGGCAACGCGGCGTGGGCCGGCCAGGTGGCCAACCTCGCCGACGGATTGCCGGCAGCCGACGGCGCGGAATTACTTGCGCAGCTCGCCGACGGCTATCGGGCGACGGGGCGGCTCGACCTGGCCGCCGATACCTATTATTCGCTTGCCCGCCGCTACCCCGATCACGCGTCGGTGGATCGGGCCCTCATTTGGCTGGTGCAGTTCTACGCCAGCAGCGAGGCTGGGCATCGTGTGGCCGCACACCAAGGAGCGAATGTTCGCCAGGCGTCGTTCGACGAGTTGGAAAAAGCCGCGCCTGCCGTCGGGCTATCGCGCGAGGATCGGTTCCGACGGGCCGTGCAATTGAGCGATTATCTGAAAACCACGCGGCCGGCACTGTACGCAGAACCGGAGGTTCGCTTCGCCGAAGTGGCGGCCCAGCGGCAATTGGGATTCGCCAATCCGGCCAAGCGATACTATCTCACCCTGCGGGAATTGCCGGAGAACGATCCCTGGCGCGAATGTGCCGCGGCGGAAGAGTGGCTGGCCCAACCGGCGGAGCTGCCGCCGGCCAAGACGCTGGGCGCCTGCCGCCCGGCGGACGAGCCGCCGCATCTCGACGGAGTGCTCGACGAGCCGTTCTGGAGCACCGCCGATCGGCTGCGTCTAAAAAGGGGACGGGAGTCTTTTTCGACTGGCCAGCTAATTCGCGGATCGAATTCACGCGTCGAAAAAGACTCCCGTCCCCTTTTTGCTGCGGAAGTGCGACTTGCGTACGACGCGGAGTTCCTTTACCTGGCGATTCACTGCCCCCAGGTTCCCGGCGGCAACTATCGGCCCGACGATAGCGAGCGCCCGCGCGATGCGGAGCTAATCGAGCATGACCGCGTCTCGCTACGGATCGACGTCGACCGCGACTACACGACCAGTTTCGAGCTCTCCGTCGACGCCCGCGGCTGGACGCGCGACGCCTGCTGGGGCGACGCGCATTGGAATCCGCCTTGGTACGTGGCGGCCGCCAGTGACGAGGCGTCGTGGACGATCGAGGCGGCGGTGCCGCTGGCCGAGCTGATCGGAGAGCCGCCGACGGCCCGGCATGTGTGGGCCGTGTCGGCGGTCCGCACGATTCCGCGCATCGGCTTCGAGAGTTGGGCCGGCGACGCGGCGGCCGGCGACTCGCCGGGGCAGTTTGGGCTGCTGATCTTCGAGTAAGGCAGCGCTGCGTGTAGCGCGAGTTTTCAGCTAAACCGCCAGCGGTTGGCAACGCGGGCAGTTTCTTCTGCGTGGCTGTTGACCTGTTATTCTAATTCGTTAGAATACGAGCAATCGACGTAGAACGGCGTTCCAGTAACCGATGGAGTTTTGATCATGGCCCGACCTGCCAGCACCCACCCCACGGACGGCGAGCTGGAAATCCTCCGCGTTCTGTGGGAGCGCGGCCCGTCGTCGCTCGGCGAAGTGTGCGAAGCGCTTCGCCGCGAGCGCGATGTGGCCACCACGACCGTCGCCACGATGCTCGGCGTGATGCTCGACAAGCGGCTCGTGCGCCGCCGCCGGGCTGCCGCAATCCGCGGTCGCCGTGCGACAGGGCATCAATGGTCGGCCGCCGTCACCCAAACCGCGACCGCCCGCTCGATGGTCGGCAAGCTGGTCGATGGCGTCTTCGACGGCTCGGCCAGCCGACTCGTCGCCCACCTCGTCGAAGCCGGCCGGCTCTCCGGCGAAGAACTGGCCGAATTACGCGAGCTTATTAAAATCAATTCCAAGCGCGTCTCACGCCAAGGCGCCAAGCCGCAAAGGAAAGAGCGATGAACCACAAAGAACACAAAGCTCACAAAGCAGATGAAAGGCGCAGGAGAGTATTGTGGAGTGCGATTACCTATATGCAACTTTGCGTTCTTGGTGCTCTTTGTGGTTCACTTGTAACTGCTTCGCGCCTTGGCGTGAGATCTTTTCTAAGCGAGATTCAACTATGAACGCTTATCTGCCATTCGATGCAATCGAGCTGTGGCACGTGGCCGGTTGGACGATGATTCATTTTTTGTGGCTCGGCACGCTCGTCGGTGCCGTGGCTCTCATCGGCCGCCTGCTGCTGCGCCGCGCCGACCCGAGCGTGCGTTATGCGGCCGCGCTATGTTCATTGATCCTCCTCGCCGCCCTGCCGCTCGCCATCGCCGCCTGGCTGATTCAGAACTCCCCTCCGTTGTTTTTCGTGCCCGGTGAACAGGTCGTTGTCGCCGAACGAAGCGAGCCAGTCATCATCGAACTGTCTGAGGCCGAGTCGTCAGAGCAGGATGCACTCGCGGAGGACAGCGTTGCCGTTCCGTCGCGGCCAGTTGAGGAACCCACCCCTATCCCCGTTCGGCTGAGCTCGCCGCAGGCCTTCCTAACAGGGAGGGGGATCTCGATCGCCTTGCTGCAATCCTGCGTGCCCTATTTGCCGTGGCTGTGGATCATCGGCACGCCAGCCACCTTTGCGCTGCTGGCCCTGGGGATTGTCGGCACCAGGCGATTGCGGCGTGCGAGCCGGCCGCTCAACGACGGGCCCATCACTGCGCTCAGCCAGTCGCTTGCGTCTTCGCTAAAAATCACCCGCCGCGTCACCATCGCCGTCTGCGACCGCGTCGCCACGCCCGTGCTGGTCGGCATCGTGCGGCCGATCATCCTGCTCCCGCCGGCGGCGCTCACCGGCTGGTCGCCGGAGGAGATCGAGATGGTGCTGCTGCACGAGCTGGCCCACGTCCGCCGCTGGGACAATCTCATCAATCTGCTCCAGCGCATCATCGAATCGCTGCTGTTCTTTCACCCGGCGGTGTGGCTGGTGTCGAACTGGGTCCGCCGCGAGCGGGAAGCCTGCTGCGACGCGGTCGTCGTCGCCCGCACCGAGCGCCCCCTTGCCTACGCCGAGCTGCTGGTAGCGCTGGCCGCCGAAGTGCCCCGCAGCGTCCTGTTCCACCCCGCCGCTTCATCCGCAATGGCCGCGGGTTCTCTACGCGCCCGTATCCGCCGCATCCTGCAACTGGAGGACGACCCCATGCTCATCTCCGGCAAATCGTTCACGCTGATGCTCGCCGCGCTGCTCACCGCCGCCGCGCTGGCAGTGCTGTACCTGCCCACGATCGGCCAGGCGGAGGAGTCCAGCTCGGATCTTGCAGGGACTACCGAGTCGGAGCAGCTCACCGAACCGGTGGATGCTTCAGCAGAGGAAGCAAATGGACTGCCTGAAGCGGAGCTAGCCGAAGAAGAGAACTTATCTGCCGACGCCCGCGGCGCCGAGCAGTCGCGACTCATCGCCGACCTAGAGGCAATGAAACGTGAGCTGGAAAGCCAACTGCACCAGCTTCAAGAGTTTGCCATTTTGCAGCATCGAATCAAAGATCCGCAGTACATTGAAATGCAAGTCGCGCAGGCACTGTCGCAAGATCCCCAGGTGGCGATGCTGCAGCAGCAATTGGCCTTCACTCAGATGCAACTGGTTCAGGCTGCCGACGGCAAGGACGGCAAAAAAGCGGCTCTTAAGCGTAAGATCGCTCAGTTTGAGAGTCAGATCGCCCATTACAGCGAGCGCGTAAGAGAGCAGGTGGCACAGCAGGCGATTCACGACCGCGAAAGCACGTTGAATGGGGAGCTACAAAAGCCAGCTAAAGAAACTCAAGCCCGCATTGAAGCCTTGCGGCGACAAATGGCGACGATTGAGCACGAGATCAACGAGCTGAAGGAGGAGGTGGACAGAAGCCACGATGCCGCGTCGGCAAAGGAGGATCAAACGCAATCGTCCGAGAAGGTCGGGACCGCCGTCGAGAGCGACCTGCTGTGGCGAGAGATCGTGGAGCTTCAGAAAATGAAAGCGGAGTTTGAAGGAATGGCCGCCAAGTTGCAGGCCGACTTCACCGTCGAAAGAAGTCAGCTCCATGCGTCGGCGGAAAGCCGGAATGCGCCCAATCATGCGTTGCAACAACTGACTAAGGAATTCGAAACCCGACGGGCGGCCTTGCAAGAGAATCTGGCCGCAACTGAAAAGGCACTGGTCGAAAAGATGAGAGTGCTCGCCCGCAGAATGGAGACCCCGCCCTATATGCAGCGGGTCACAGAGAGCGCGGAGGCGAGTCGCCCTTCGAACGAACCACCAAATGGCGAGTTTCCGCATACGGTTGAGTTTGAAGCAGGAGGTTCCCAATTTGCCATGGGCGACAACATTACAGTGCTGGAAGTCCGCGGCACCGCGAAAACGTTCAAGCCGGGCAACAGGTACTGGATTCGGGGGACGTACAGGTTGTCGTCGCGCGATAAGGCCACTCTGTCGGTTTTCACTACGGCCAAGGATGCGGCCGACGGGAAAGGGCCGGTATTCGCGGAGCAGACGATCCAAATCGAGCGCGGCGACGGGAGCTTTACACTCGTTTTGCCCATGTCGTACCGGGGCTGGCCGCACGCGAGCTTCTATCCGGCGGAGGGAGGCGAAGGCTTCGGCGGCACCTATTTCGGCACGGACGACTCCGTGCTGAAACGCGTCGCGTGGTTCGACCAGGAACCAGACGAGCGGCCGACTGCCGCTTCGAGCGAGAAGCTCGCCGCGCGGTTTCCCTCGCTCGAAGAGCAGAAACTGGCCGATTTGGCGTACAGGCAGCTTGAGCTGGAACTCGCGCCGATTGACCAGCAGGAATTGCAGCGCGTTAAGGCGCTGGGCTACAACGGGGCGGTCAAAGTAGCGCAGGCGGTGGGACGTTCGGCGTCGCAGTTTCAGCCGAGGGATCTCCTGGTGGGTCTGCATGTCTGGCCTACCACCGGCCTGCAAGATGTTGTCGACGTCTTGACGCGAGATGATTTGGCCGAGCTGAATCCGCTCAAATACTATGTTGTGCGCCCAGTGCCCACCATGCCGGAGGGAGTGTTGCCGAAGGGGCAACCGGTGCCGTTCGAGGATCACCTCGTGAGCGGCCGGATCGCGGTGAATCTCGAATCGCGGCGGCCGCGCCGCGCGGCGGAGCCGGCCAATATGGACCCGTATTCGGTTCGCACGCCCATGCAACTCCAGTTGGCCGAGATGCCTCAGCGTGCGGAACCAAACAGCAAATCCGCCCTCCGCTACGACGGCAAAACGTTCGACGAGTGGCGGAAAGAGTGGAAAACCGAGCTGAGCACTGAAAAACGCCTCGAAGCCGTCAAGGCGCTCGCCGCGTTCGGCCGTGCCGGGTATGGAAAAGAAGCCGCCGAGGCAATTCTCGATGTGGCCGGCGAGTACGACTTTTTGATCATGTCGAGCGACGATGAAGGAAAGCTAAAAAGTGCGATCCTTGCCGCGCTTACGCCGGATTACCGCGATCATTCACTTGCCCAATTCTGGCTGCCCGAGCTCGCCGCCCGGTTGAAGCAGAATCCCAAGAAATGGCAATTGCTGGCCGCGCAGGTGCTGCGCCAATTAAAGGCCGATGACGACAGATTATTGGACATGCTGCGTTCGTTGGCCAAATCCGGTCCCGAAGAGATTCGCTACAACGCACTGGGCGCGCTGGTGCGTAATGAACGGTCGCGCGACCCGGCTCAACTCCACGACCAAACGCGGGAGTTGTTAATCAACCGACTTGAGAGCGGCGATCCGCACACAGTGCGGCTGACGTTGCGCCTGTTTCTCGACTACGGCCGATTCGGCGGCGGGCTTGGCGGCGGCAGGGGTGCGCTGCCATCACCGCAGTTGATATTTGAGCCCGAGCTTTTACCGCTGCTGTTCGACGAAGATGAACAGGTCCGGCGTGAAGCACGCGGCGTGCTCCGTTACATCGGCAAGAAGGACGCTTCGCAGGTGGTGAAGCATTCATTGGATGTGCTTCACGACGGATCGCGAAAGGCAGACCGCCTACACGCAATTCGGGCACTTGCCGCAATGGGTTCGCAATCCAAGGAGGCAATTCCCGCGCTGAAGGAAATCTTGATGCAAAGCGACGATCGCGAGCTGCTGCTCAATGCACTGGCAGCGGTGGACCGGATCATGAGTGGGCGAAACGTGCCGGTGCCGCAGGGCGTATCGATCGGCGACGGCATCAAAGAAGCGCTGAGCGACGATGAGATCGCCGACATTGTCGGCAAGTTGGGCGAGGACGGGTTGACGCTTTCCCTGTGGAACAAAGTAAGGAAACGTTACAACGAGGTTTACCCACCCGAAAATCAAAACTTGGGCGGCGGCGGTGGGTTCTACTGAAGTTTCAACCCGATGCCGAATAGAAGCTTCGAAGTTAAAGTCGCCGTCAAGCCGCGATTTAGCCACTCTCCACCCGAACGCACGCTGGCCAAAAATCGTTGCTGAAATCCAATCCGTATTCTGCTACGTTGGCTCCTATGAAATGACCGTCGCGGCGTAGCTGCACGTAGCGCTCGCCGGCGGATGCCTCGATTACGAGGGTCGCCACACGCTTCCGCCCCACGGAAGAAACTGGAATGGCCCTCGGCGGCTACCCGCCGGCCCCCATGGGACCGCAGCATATTGCGAC
>CAZHIV010000569.1:0-24018 GCA_964532675.1 uncultured Planctomycetaceae bacterium | reverse complement strand
CGGTCGCGCTCGGCCCGTTCGCGGCGCAAGGCGGCGAGCAGTTTCCGGCTGCGGGCCCGCGCCGCGCTGCGACCGGCGCGGAACTCTTCCGGCTCCGCCTTTACGGCCGGCTTAACGCTCGGCTGGCTCGGCGGCGACGCCGACGGTGGGCCCACCACCTCCAGCACAGCCGAGCCGATCCGCAAACAGTCACCCGGGCTCAAAGTCGATTCGTCAAACGGCTCCCCGTTCAGCAGCGTGTCTTGACCCCAGCGACGGACCGTGCATCCCTCGGCCTCGCGCACGACGAGGCAGTGGAGCGGCTGGACGCCCGGCTCCTGCAGCCGCACGTTGCAACGCGCGCTGGAGCCGATCGTCGTTTTGCCCAGCGGTAAGTCGACCAATCGTCCATCGGCTCGCAGGCGCAAGCGGAGGGTTGAATGGTGTTCGTTTCCCGGCAACGCGGCGGGAGGTTGACGCTCGAGGAGCGGCATCGGAATGCGCCTGAATGGGGCTTTGGTTCTGGCCGCTAAGTGGCGCGCAGCTTGCGCGCTCCATCCCTGGTCGGGACGGATGGCCGATACATGCATTTAGGTCGTGGCGGATGGCTGGTCAAAATGTTCCGCTGCTGGCATCGAACAGATTGGGTTTCACCGCATAATCCGGAAACTTCGACTGGCCGATTTACAAGGAAGGTGTCGATTAGCGATAGGCGCCCCGCGGCGAATAAAAACCGGTGCCCAGGAGAGGCCTCCGACAAGGTGTCTGGCTTCCCACAGCCGGCCTTCGCAGCAGGGGCTAGACCGGTGCCGTAGCCGGCACCTGCGGCGCCAATGCCTGATTTCAAGGTGTTTTACGCCGTCCAGCGGGAGTTTGGCCGGAACGCGATTCCGATTGTTCCCAAGCTAGCGACCCACCGGGCGGCTGCTGCGTACTATAGTTTGGTTGCAGACCACGGACCGCTTCGGTTGGGCGGTTTCGAGCGGCAACCTAGAGGCAATCCGGCAGTCCGGTCGCTTGCGGTCGGGGCCGGATCCAAAGCGGTAACAGAAAGAAGTGGGGGCGAGCGGCCCGGTTCTAACGGACTCGACCAGTCGGTTTTCGGCGCCAATCGTTGCCCGCCAGGCAAGGTGAAATCATGACCCGCAAAGACTCCATTTTGAAGTTGCGCGATCTCCTGTTGACGCGTCGCAATGCGCTCCGCAAGGCCCTGGCCGGCGACTTAAGCCTGCTGAAGCAGCTGCGTGAGCAGACAGGCGGCGACGTGGTCGACGCGGCGCTCGATGCGGCCCAGGACGAAATCAGCTCGCAGTTGGCCGAGGTGGAAAGCCGCGAGCTGGCCAATATCGAGCGTGCCTTGGTCCGCATCAAGAATGGCAGTTACGGGGAATGTGAGGGCTGTGGCAACAAGATCCCGCTTGCCCGCCTCAATGCCCTGCCTTACGCCACGGCCTGCATCGAGTGCCAGCGAGCCGCCGAAACGGGCAGCGGCGCCAATGGGCAGGGCGGCGACTGGAGCCGCGTGCTCGACACCGGATACAGCGACGTCGACGTTTCCTTCAGCGACCTGGAGGCCCAATAGGCCGCACGTCGGTTGCTTTCGTCAGACCGATTTCAAGGTATAATTAAGCCCGGTGGCGATTACGATCGCTGCCGGGCTTTTTTTGTGTCAGGTGCCGGTAGTTCCTCGGGTGCCGAAAATGCGTAGGTCTCATCGAGTGCAAACAAGTATCGATCACTTCGCGGCACTGCTGGTCGCGACGCTCGTCGGCGGTCTCGCCGTGCCGGCCGCAGCGCAGCGAACAGACGTCGCCGCGGTCACGGCCCCCGGCGCCGACTCGAGCGACTCTTCCAGCACCGCCGCCCTCCGCCAGCGCGAAGCGGAATATGCCGCCCTCGCCCGCGACGTGGAAACCCTTGGACGCGAGTTCTCGCTGGTCAAACGCGTTGTCAAGCTGGTGACCCCGGCAGTGGTGCACATCGAGTCGACGCCGCTGCCGAAGTTTCAAGGGCTGCTGCGGATTGAAGAAGCGGGCTCGGGCGTCATCGTCCAGTTCGGCTCGCGCTTCTACGTGCTCACGAACCGGCACGTGATCCGCCACTCGTCGCCGGAACGGATCGAAATCCATCTGGCCGACGGGCGGGTGCTCCATCCCACGCAGATCTGGAGCGACAGCGAAACCGACGTGGCGGCGCTGGGCGTCGATGCGGGCGGCCTGGTGGCCGCCCGCCTGGGCGACAGCGACGCGCTCGAGATCGGCGAGTTTGTGCTGGCCATGGGCAGCCCGTTCGGCCTTAGCCAGAGTGTCACGCGGGGCATCGTCAGTGCCAAAGGCCGGCACAATCTCGACCTGGGCGACGCGGAGCTCAAGTGGCAGAATTTCATCCAGACCGACGCCGCCATCAACCCCGGCAACAGCGGCGGACCGTTGGTCAACCTCCGGGGCGAAGTCGTCGGGCTGAACACGGCCATCGCCAGTTCCTCGGGCGGCAATGAGGGCATCGGTTTCTCGATCCCGGTCAACATCGTCTCCCGCACCGCCCGCGCACTGGTGGCCAACCGCCCCGTGCCGCGCGGCTTCCTGGGCGTAAAGCTGGATATTAACTTCAACCGCCAGCGGGCCGAAGCACTCGGGCTTACACGGCTGGTCGGCACCCGCGTATCGCGAGTCGAGCCGAGCTCGCCGGCAGAGCGAGCTAACCTGCGGGTCAACGACATAATTCTCGAGTTCAACGGCGTCCGCATCGAGCAGGACATGCACCTCATCAGCCTCGTCAAGCTCACCGAAGTCGGCCGGCGCGTTCCCATCACGGTCCTCCGCGACGGCCAACTCATCCGCATGGACGTCGAAATCGGGGAGGCGGGCAACCTCGTCGAGACCGAATAGCCTACGTCGGCAAGTGCGGCTCTTCGACGACCAAGAGCCGGACCGCTACGCGGTCCGGTCCGGCGGGCGTAGCCCGCCGGCTATTGCCTGAGGTCATTCCTCATGGTCCCGCGATGGCTCACGCCGCGCGGGTCAAGCCGCGGACTATGCAATCGGTGACTGCCCCGGTGTCCATGCTGACGGCCACGTCCATGTTGGGCTGATTGTCGGGCCGTCGCCGGCGATCGAACACCGTTGCCCCGTACGTGAGCGTGCCGTCGATCTCTACGTCGCCGTACATCCGCTCCATCGTGAACAGCTCCGGCCGCATCGCGGCCACGATGGCCACCGCGTCGTGCAAGTGAATGCCTTCCAAGCCGAGCTGCTGGCGATACGCGCGGAATGCCGCCGGCAGCAGCTTACGCAAGAGTTCCGCGCTCCGCGAATCGACATCAGGGATCTTTTCCAGCAGATCGAAGTTCATCATCACGCGGCCGGTGACGTCGATCGGGATGAGCGTCTTCGTGATGGCCGAGCGAAAAACGGTCCGGGCCGCGTCGGCGTCGCAATAGATGTTGAATTCGGCCGCGGCGGTCACGTTGCCCGGCGCGGCGATCGTGCCGCCGATCATGATCAGATGCCCGACCAGCGATGCGAGATCGGGCTGCTGTTGCAAGGCGGCAGCGATGTTCGACAGTGGGCCGGTCGAAACGATCGTCACCTCGCCCGGCGCGGTCCGCACTTCGTCGCAGATCACTTTCACCGAGGAATGCCGATGATGGCGCTGGGCCACGGGAAAGTGCGCTCCGCAGAGGCCGTCGGTGCCGAACAGGTGCGGCCCGTCGACACGCAACATCTGCTCCGAGGAGGCGGTCCCCAACCGCGGCCAGCGCGGCGGATCGAGCTGCTCGACGATCGCCTGCACGTTGAGCGTCGCCTGGTCCGGGGCGACGCTGCCGCCGGTGGCCGTCACCGCCACGACTTCCAGCGATGGCTCGCCGAGCGCCAGGCACAAGGCGACGGCATCGTCGATGCCGGGGTCCATGTCGAGAATGACTTTTCTGGCCATGGGGGGTTTGAGAGCCGTTGGCTGCCCACCCGGATTAGACGCCGCGCCGCACCTCCTCCGGCACATTCTACGGCGGTCGCCCTCCACTCTCAAGACAGATTGAAGCTGTGCCCCTCGGTTCCTGGCGCCTTCGGCACACGCGGTATGCCTGCTACAATCGCGTCATGCCGGAAGATATTTCCACCATTCTGGGCCACGTCGCCGGCGGCGGCGATCTCTCGCGCGACCAGATGTCGGACGCCATCGACGCGATTATGCTCGGCCGGTGGGAAGACGACCAGATCGGCCTCCTGCTGACGGCGCTGGCCGCCAAGGGCGAAACGGTCGACGAAGTGGCCGGCGCGGCCGAAGCCATGCGCCGCCACATGACACCCATCCGCAGCCGCCACGCGGAGATCCTCGACACGTGCGGCACCGGCGGCGGCGGCTCGGAGATGTTCAACGTCAGCACCACCGCGGCCATCGTCGCCGCGGCCGCGGGGGTGAGCGTCGCCAAGCACGGCAATCGCAGCATCACGAGCCGCAGCGGATCAGCCGACGTGCTGGCCGAGCTCGGCGTCAACATCAACGCCACCGTGCCGCAGGTCGAAACATGCCTCGACGAGCTGGGCCTGTGCTTCTGCTTCGCCCCGCTGATGCACCCGTCGATGAAGCACGTCGCCGCGGTGCGCAAGAAGCTGGGAATCCGCACGATCTTCAACATCCTGGGGCCGCTCGCGAACCCGGCCGGGGCGTGTTTTCAATTGCTTGGCGCGGGCCGGCCCGAACTCCGCCCGCTATTGGCCGGCGCGATCGCCCAATTAGGCACCCGACGCACGCTGGTCGTTTCCGGCGAAGACGGCCTGGGCGACGTCACGCTCGCCGGCACGACCCACGTGACCGAAGTGTCCTCCGAAGCCCCCTCGCTCTGGGGAGGGGCTAAAGGAGAGGCCGAGCCTGCCACCGAGCTCCGCGAATTCATCTGGCGGCCCGAAGATTTTGGCGTCCAGCCGGCTCCACTCGACGCCCTCACGGTCGATGGGCCCGCCGCCAGTGCTGACATGATTCGCGGGATTCTCAGTGGCGCATCCGGCCCCGCGCGGGACATCGTCGTCCTCAACGCGGCGGCCGGTCTTCTGGTGGCCGGAGGAGCGGCCGATCCGAAAGCCGCTGCCGCACTGGCCGCCCAGGCGATCGATAGCAACGCGGCGGGCCGGTTATTGGAGCGCCTGGCCGCACGGTCTCACGCTGCCGTCTAGCCACAGTACTCAGACGCTCGGCGTGGGGGAGACGCGGCCCACCTTCACGCAGTGCTAGCAATCAGTTTACGGCCGGTGGTGAGAACCGTGAACTCATCCGCGCCGGCGGTCCGAGATTAGTAAAGCAGGGCCGGCTTCCCGCAGCGTGCCGCTCGATCAACGATCCGATCCTCCCCTTCGATCCAGCATTTCCGGTTCTCATGTCGCGTCGTCTCGGCTGTTCTCAAGAACTAGCGTGCGCCCTAGGTGTGGTAGCAACGTGGCTGCCACTCGCGGTAGCTGCAGCGCAAGCCGTCGAAGGCACGCACCACGCCGACAGCGAGCAACTCCTGGTGCAAGTCGATGACGGCTGGTACGACGATACATCGATCGGGCCGCCAGCCGATCCACTTCCCGCGTACGACGTTCCCGCGGACGAAGTATCGCCCGTTTTTCCGCCGTTCGACGAACTGTGCCGTACCGATGATTGGTGCTGGCAATGGCTGCCGGCAGGGCTCATCTACCGCTCCTACATGGCTGGCGTGCACGAACCCCGCATGGCGCTGGTGGCGTTTCACAACGGGGATGAGGGCACGTTTTGGGATGCGACGCTTGGCGGCCGGCTGGGCCTCCTTCGATACGGCAGCGACGACCCGGCGCACCCCAAAGGTTATCAGTTGGATTTCTATGGGGCGGCCATTACGCGGCTCGATGTCGAGGAACAGCAGGACCTCGAAGCGACGGATTATGTGTTCGGTCTCCCGCTCACCTGGGGCGACGAACGCTGGCAATTCAAATTTGGCTACGCGCACGTCAGCTCGCACCTCGGCGATGAGCACGCCATTCGCGTGCCGGGCTCGTTGGCAAGCCGAGTGAACTACGTCCGGGATTCGGTGGTCTTCGGTGCATCCTGCTTCCCCAACGCCGCATGGCGGATGTATGGCGAGGCGGGCTGGGCTTTTCATACCAGCGGCGGAGCGAAGCCATTCGAAACCCAAATCGGGACCGAGTTCTCCAGGCCCGGCCCAACCGGCCGGGCCGGAACACCTTTTCTGGCTGTCAATTCCCGTCTGCGGCAGGAGCACGGTTTCGGCGGCGATCTGGCCGCCCAAGTGGGTTGGATGCGGCGCGGAATGCTCGGCCAGACCCTGCGCTTCGGGGGCCATTACTACAACGGCAAATCGAGCCAATTTCAGTTCTTCGCCGAGTCCGAAGAACAAATCGGCTTGGGCCTGTGGTACGACTTTTAGCGATTGGCCCCCGTTCGCTCACGCGCAGCCTGCGCCAGACGCTGCCGGCTCCAGCGCTCGTCGCTATAATTTGGTTAGTGCGGCCAGCGTCGGACGCTGGCATGATTCCCGCCCTCGACACTCGACCCTTCCCCCTATTGAGGTCTGCGCAACCATTGAGCGAGGGAGTCCAACGGAATCCCGGATTTGGCGAGTAAATGCCGGCAGCCGGGTTCAATGATTGCGCAGACATGAATAAATCTCCCCCATGGCCAATCGCAACACACTCGGCGGCGTGATCCACACGTATCAGCGGTACGATCCCGCGCGGTTTCCCAGTCCCACGCAGCCGCCGCCCGACGTCGTGTCGCCGATGTTCGAGCAGATGCTCATGTTCGGCGACCAGCGCGAGCTCACCGAAGAGGAGCTTGCGCGGGCCATTCGGCTCGACCCGAGCCAGATCGCGGGCCTCGGGCCGAGTATCGACGCGTTGATCGCGATGCTCCAGGAGCGGAAGCGGAAGATCCTCGAGCGTTACGAAACGCGCACCGTCTGTCGCCGCGCCCACCAGGCGTTTGCCGATCAGGCGACCGAAACCCGCGTGCCGAAGAAATTTCGCGAACGCTTCTACAAGGCGATCCAAACCGAGCAGATTCGCGACCTGGAGCGGCTCTGGTACGCGGCGGACTCCTCCCCTTCCCCCTCCCCAAATCGGAAAGGGGAAAGCGGAAAGGCGTGGGCCTGCGCGCTGGTCGGCATCATCGAACGGCTCGGCGAGAAGTACCAGGTCGACGAGCTGGCGGCCAAATACGAGTTCACGGGACACGAATCGATGAGCGTGCCGCAGGCACTGGCGATCAAGGAGGAGCTGGAAAAGATCGACGAGCTCTTGAAACAGCTCGAGGAGGCCCGCAAGACGGCGCAGATCGGCATCATCGACATGGAGATGCTCTCCGAGTTTGCCGAGCCGGGCGACGTCGATCAGCTCAGCGCCCTGCAGCAGCAGATCCAGGACTACCTGCGCGAGTTGGCCGAGCAGCAGGGGCTGGAGCAGCAGCAGGGCCACTTCCGCCTCACCCCGAAGGCGTACCGGCTCTTCCAGGGCAAACTGCTCGAGCGGCTGTTCCAGGAAATGGCGCCCTCGCGCACCGGGCGGCACCAGGGGCCAGTCGTGGGTGAAGGCGCCGTCGAGCTGCAAACGACCAAAACGTACGAGTTCGGCGACTCGATCGCCAACCTCGATATCCCCGGCACGTTTGTGAACGCGCTCGTGCGGGGCGGGCCTGGCTTGCCCGTGCGGTTTCGAGCCGACGACATCCAGGTGCACCGCACGCGCAACACGCCGAAGTGCGCCACGTGCGTTCTCCTGGATATGAGCGGCTCGATGCGCCACTCGGGCCATTACATCAACGTGAAGCGCATGGCACTGGCACTCGAAGGGCTGATCCGCCGCGAGTATCCGGGCGACTGGCTGCGGTTCATTGAAGTCTATTCGTTCGCCAAGCTCGTGGAGCCGGGCCGGATCGTGAACCTCATGCCCAAGCCGGTGACGATCTTCGACTACGTCGTCCGCTTGCGGGCCGACATGAGCCGCGACGACGTAAGCGAGTTCCAGGTGCCGCCCCACTTCACGAACATTCAGCACGGCTTGGCGATGGCCCGCCGGCTGCTCGCCGCCCAGGACACGCCGAACCGGCAGATCGTGCTGATCACCGACGGTCTGCCGACGGCGCACTTTGAAGGCCAGATGCTATATCTCCTTTACCCGCCCGACCCGCGGACCGAGTCGGCCACAATGCGCGAGGGCCAGGCTTGCCGGCGCGAAGGGATAACGATCAACCTGTTTTTGCTGCCGAGCTGGTCGCAGAGCGAGGAGGACGTGCGGTTCGCGTTCCGGCTGGCCGAATCGACGACAGGGCGGGTTTTTTTCACCGCCGGCCGCGACTTGGACCGTTATGTCGTTTGGGACTACCTGAGCCGACGCCGTGACCTGGTGTCTTGAGCGGGCTGTGGGGGATTGGTGCGGCATCGAATCGTCACACCGCATTCCCACTCCGTGCTCCATGCTCCATGCTCCCCGGCTCTTCGGCCTCACGACCGGGCCGACCGAAAAACCTTACGTGGCCTGTCGGGGCGTGCTTGTGGGTTGAGGATCGGTATAATGCCCGCAACGGATGGTCGGCGGGTACGATTTCTGCCGGCCAGGCACTCGAGTTCACCGTTGGGCCCCCGATACCGACGATGAGCATTGTTAGGTACCGCGCTTCGGTCGAGAAGCGTCCCCCCCCGTTTTGCCCTCCCGTTTCTTCGCCACCTTCCAAGAGGTATCACCTTGAAGGCCCTTTCGTTCTTGCTGCGTTGCTCGTTGCCCGCTGTGCTCGTGTCGCTGCTGGCCGGATCGGTCCACGCCGCTCCGCCGAGCGATATCCTGTTGCCCCGCGCCACGAAAAGCTACGTGTCGGTCGCCCAGCCGGCGGATTTCGAAGCGCGCTGGCGGCAGACCCAATTCGGCCAACTGCTCGACGACGAGCTGATGCGGCCGTTCGTCGAGAGTCTGCGCGAGCAGATCCGCGACAAGTACCACGTATTCGAAGACAAGCTGGGACTTACGTGGGAAGACCTCGATGGGGTTCCCGGTGGAGAGATGAGCCTGGCGATTATCGAGCGTCCGGGCGAAGCGGCGGCGATGGCCGTCACGATCGACGTCACCGACCATGCCCAGCAGGCCGAGGCTCTTCTGGCCGCGGTGGAAAGGCGGTTTGCCGCCCGCGGCGGGCGCAAGGAAACGGCCGACAGCGGCGGCACGCGGCTGCACGTGTTCAACGTGCCGGCCGACGCCGGTAGCCCGCCCCAGGTCACCGTCTATTTCATCAAGGAGAACGTGCTATGCGGCATCGATGATCGGAACGAAGCCGAGGCCATGCTCGGCCGGTTTGGCGGGGCGGCGGAGGATAGCCTGCAATCCGTGGCGGCGTATGCCGCCGTGATGCAGCGCTGCCGCCGCGAGGCCAACGGGCTGGAGCCGGAGGCCCGCTGGTTCGTGGAGCCGTTCGGATTCCTCTTCGCGGCCCGGACCTTGAAGGAATCCGAGCGCCCCCGCAACGAGCTCGACTACGCCAAAATCCTCCAGGAGCAAGGCTTCGATGCCATCAAGGGCGTCGGCGGTTTCGTGAATCAGCTCGTGGATGGTCACGTCGAGCTGCTGCACCGCACGGTCGTCTATGCCCCGCCGACCGACCCGAGCGACCCGCTGCGCTGGACGCTCTCGATGCGGATGATGCAACTCATGAACGTGCCCAATTTTGAGCCGCAGTCGTGGGTGCCGCGAATGAGCGCCAGCTACACGACGCTCAACCTCCGGCTGCGCGATGTATTCGATAACGTCGGCCCGCTGTTCGATGCCGTGAAGGAGCACCAAGGGGCTTGGGAAAACTCGGTTAAGGGATGGCGAGACGATCCTTACGGTAACCAAGTGGACGTCCGCCGGGAGTTCATCGAGAACATGGGCGAGCGGATCACGATCGTGACCGACTATGAGACGCCGATCTCCACCGAGAGCGAGCGGGCCCTGTTTGCGATCGAGGCCACCGACGAGAAGGCGCTGAGCGCCGCCCTGGCCAAGTGGATGAGCCGCGAACCGGACGTGGTCCGCCGCGAACTGGGCGACGTCGTCGCCTGGGAGCGCGTGCCGCGTGAGGTCGAGGAGCTCGAAGTGGAAGTGCCCGGATTCGCACCCCTTACGCCGCAAGGCGACGCCGACGCCGCGGCCGACGAGGACGAGCGCCGGCGCGTGCTGCCGAACTCCGTCGTCGCGGTCGCGATGGGACACTTGATGATGGCCTCCGACCTGCAATACTTGCAAGAGATTCTGGCAGGCTTCGGGCAGGGCGAGCGGCTGGCGAGCAGCGCCGATTATAGCCAGACGCTCGACGCACTGAACCAGCTCTCGCCCGGCGAGCGCAGCGCGCTGCACTTCGGCCGCCTGGACGAGGAAATGCGGCCGACCTTCGAGCTCATTCGCCAGAACAAAATGCCCGAATCGAAAACGATGTTCGGCAAGTTCCTCAACAACCTGCTTACGACCGAGAAGCAGCGCAAAGAAGGCGAGCTCCGCGAGCAGCGCATCGACGGCAGCACTCTGCCGAGCTTCGAGGCCGTGCGTCGCTATTTCGGCCCCCACGGCCGCATCACGCGCAGCAGTGAAGACGGCTGGGTGATTACGGGCGCAGTGCTGAATAAGGAAGCGCCATGACAAAGGTGGAAGGCGGAAGGGGGAAGGTTTCATGTTTCCTTCCGCCCTCCCCCTTCCGCCTTAGTCCGTCGAGAGCTTCGCCCAGAACGGGTGCTGCCGGTCGGCCCTGGTGCGCACGTCTTCCAAGAGGACGTTCAAGTCGGGCCGCACCAGCCGGTCGCGGGGGCCGATCGAGCGGTTGTTGACCTCCACGACCAGCGGCTCGTCCAAATCGACAATCTCCGGCGACAGCCAGACCGTGACGCGGTCGGCCTGGACCTGGACGTCGACCTTGTTTGTCGCAAGCTTTTTGCCTCGCAGACGGGCAGGACGCACGCCGCGCGACGGCGGCCAGTTCGCCGGCGAAACCATCGTTCTGGCCGGTAGCCCCTCGGCCTCCAGCCACCAGAAGTAGTTGTCCCAGGGCCGCATCGTCACGCAGTCGATTTCCTGCGGCACGGTACGCCGCCGCCGGCCCATCCAATCGAACAGCCGCTGGATCTCGTCGCCGAAAGGCTCGTAGCCGCGGCCCAAGTACTCGACTACCGTGACGTCGGCATTCGGCTTCAAGTAGCGGTCCAGCTCGCGGGCGTTGTGCGCCATCTTGTCGGCGTCCAGCTCTCCGGCCACCATGTACCACGATAGGTAAGGGGCGTTCTTCGCGTAACGGCCGACGTAGCGGTTGGCGACGGCGACGATCGGAATCACGCCGGCCCAGATATCGGGGTGCGCCAAGCCGATGTCCCAAGCCGCGTCGCCGCCGATGCCGTGGCCTGTGAGGAACACTCGGTCCGTGTCGACGGCGAACCGGCGGCAGGCGTCGCGCATCGCGCCCAGCACTGCATGGTGCTCGCGGGCGGAGTAATCGTAGGTGAATTGATGTCGCTGCTGCCAATCGACGGCGATCACGATGTAGCCGTGGCGCGTCGCCTGGCCGAGCCGCTCGCCCCCCTTCTCGTCGTCCGCTGGGCCGGCCCAAAAGTCGAGCACTTGCTCCGGCACCACGCCCGCGTCGGCCAGCGTGACGATCGTCGGGTACCGCCGCAGCGGATCGTACTCCGGAGGTAGCTGCACGACGTAGCGACTGTCGGCCTGGCCCGGCAGCCCCGTCACGCTCAAGTCGTACATCCGCCGATCCGACTCGGAAAGGCCGGCACTGTGGCTGGCCTGTGCGAGGCCGGCTGCTTGCGGATCTGTTCCCTCCGGCACATCGAGCGGCGGCTTCATGAGCTTGAGGATTTGCGCGACCCGCTCGACGGACGCGCCCTCCAAGTCGTGTAGATGGGAGGCCAAGGTCGCCCGCTCGGCCGCCAGCGGCTCGCGCAGATACTGCCGCACCTTGTCGCGCACATCCGCCAGCGAGACCGCGACCTGGAAATTGTCTGTCGCGTGGCTGACGCCCACGAGCCAGCCGCTGATCGCCAGCGCCACTTTTTGCTCCGCCGACAGCGCCGCATCGTCGGCAAGCCGTTCGAACGATGCCAGGCGGCGGATCGTGTCTTCATGGAGCGCCGCGGCGATCTCCTGGGCGAACGCCTCGGCCAGGCGGCGGCCGTTGGGATCGGCGATCTGGCCCACCTGCGCGTTCAGCTCGTTCACCAACGTTTGGCGACGATCATCTTCGGCCGAGTACTTGAGCAGCAGCTCGCGCACTTGCTGCAGCGTCTCGCCGGCCACGCCTTCGGCGGGAAACTGCGCGAGCAGGGCACGCGCCAGCTGGTGCTGCCCCGCCGCGGCGCGGAGCTCGATCTCGTCCAGGATCAGGCGGGCACCGAGCTGCCGAAGGTGGCGGACATCTTGCTCCAGGTCCTTACGCTCCGGAAACGCCTTGACGATCTGCTCCAGCTCGTTGGCCGCGTCGCGATAGCGCTCCCCCTGCAGGTACAACCGCACGATTTGGAGCCGGCCTTCCAGATCGTCCGGCTGCACGGAGCTGGAAAGGATGCGGCTGAGCGTATCGCGGGGGATGCTGCTGGTGGCGATCCGCATGTCCCAGACAATCGGCCGTTCGCCCCCGGTCAGCCCTTCGACGCGCGTGTAGAGCGGCGTGATCTGCGTGATGCCCTGCACAATCGAGAGCAGCCCCTCAGTGCTCTGCATTTCGTAAATCCGCCGGCCGTATTCGTCGAACGGGGTGACGCGCAGGGCCCGGCCGATCCGGCCCACGCCGCCGCCGCGCTCGGCCACCGGCTGCCAGATATTGATCCGCACGTCGCGCCCGGTGTTCTGCTGCAGCACCTGGCGGACCTGGAAGCTGTGGAAGAACGTGCGCCGCAGCCCATCATCCACCACCAACAGCGGCGTGAGAGCAACTTCGCCCGCCGTGGTCTTGGGCGACATCGGGTTTTCCGCCACGCTCGAAATCTCGGCATAACGGCCTTCCAGCGTGCGGCCGTCCTTGAGCAGCAGCGTCGCGCCGCCGGCCGACGCGCAGCTGCAAGCGACCGCCGCGAAGCCCAGCAAGGCCCGACGGGCAAGAAGCGCGGATTGCCGATCGGCGAAAATCACGAACGTGCGACCAGGGATCGGTGTCTGAAAAGAGTGCCTCATTCCATTGTCGTCTGGTCCGGGCAACGGTCAATCGAACGGCGGCGGCCGTGCACCGAACGACGCAGTTGCCGTACCGTCTATTCGGATATTCGGCCCTGTACGATTGCCGCGCATTGACACGACCCTCCCCCGTGGGCGAAAACGGTGGCGGAATTGAATGTTTCGCCCCAGCGGACTGGCCGCTTCAGCGGCCGGTTACGGCATGACCTTGCGTTCCGCCATAAAAACCCTGCTGGTGCTCGCCCTGGCGTTGCCGGTGGTTCAAGCCGTGCTGATTTGGGCCCGCGCCCTGCTGGCGACCATGGGCGACGAGGCGGGGGCGGCCATCCTCGGCCACGTCGGCACCGCCTGCCAAGTCGCGTGGTCGATCGGCCTGGTCGGTCTGGTCATTGTGCTGGCGGTGGCGGCACTCAACGATCGTCCGCCGGAAGAATAGGTGTTTAGCCGCGTGCTTGCGACGCGCGTTCCGCCCCATGCACGAAACCTACGACAACCCGCTCATCGGCCGCTACGCCTCGCGCGAGATGGCGACGCTGTGGGGCGAGCAGCGCAAGTTCGGCACGTGGCGGCGGCTGTGGGTGGCTCTCGCCGAGGCCGAAGCCGAGCTGGGCCTGCCGATTACCAAGCAGCAAATCGCCGAGTTGCGGGCCCACGTCGACGACATCGACTTCGACGCCGCCGCAAACTATGAGCGCAAGCTGCGGCACGACGTCATGGCCCATGTTCATGCCTACGGCGATCAATTCCCCGCCGCCCGGCCTATCATCCACCTCGGGGCCACGCGCTGGTTCGTCTCCGATACAACCGACCTGATCCTCCTCCGCGAAGCGCTGCAAATGGTCGCCGGTCGTTTGGCGGCAGTGATCGTCGCGCTGGCCGATTTTGCCAGGCAGCATCGCGATCTCGCCACGCTCGGCTTCACGCACTTGCAGCCGGCCCAGCCGACGACGGTTGGCCGGCGGGCCTGCCTCTGGGCGTACGACCTGGCGCTCGACCTGGCCGAAGTCGAGCATCGCATTGCCTCGCTCAAAGCCCGCAGCATCAAGGGCACGACCGGCACCCAAGCCAGCTTCCTCAAGCTCTTCGACGGCGACCACGAGAAGGTCCGCCGGCTGGAGCGGCTCGTCGCCGAGAAAATGGGCTTCGACTCCACCTACGCCGTCACCGGCCAGACTTATTCGCGCAAGATCGACGCCCAGGTGCTCGACACGCTCGCCGGCATCGCGGCCAGTGCCCACAAAGCGGCCGCCGACCTGCGGATCCTGGCCCATCGCAAGGAAGTCGAGGAGCCGTTTGAAAAAGACCAGATCGGCTCCTCCGCAATGGCATACAAGCGAAACCCCATGCGCTGCGAGCGAATCTGCGGGCTCGCGCGCTTCGCCATGAGCCTTTCAACGAACGCCGCCCAGACGCACGCCACGCAATGGATGGAACGCACACTCGACGACAGCGCCAATCGCCGGCTCGTCCTGCCGCAGGCCTTCCTGGCCGTCGACGCCATCTTGATCCTCTATCAGAACGTCGCCGGCGGTCTCGTGGTTTACCCGCAAGTGATCGCCCGGCACCTCCGCGAGGAGCTGCCATTCATGGCCACGGAAAACATCCTCATGGCGGCGGTCGCCGCCGGCGGCGACCGGCAAACGCTCCACGAGCGCATCCGCCAACACAGCCAGGCCGCGGCGGCAGTCGTCAAAGAGCAAGGCGGCGACAACGACCTGCTCGCCCGCCTCAAAAAAGACAAAGCCTTCGCTGCCGTCGATCTCGACGCCGCCCTCGACCCCGCCAAGCTCACCGGCCGCAGCCCCGAACAGGTCGATGGGTTCCTGGCCGACGTCGTCGCGCCAATCCGCGAACGCTACGGCGACACCGGCCCGACCCAAGAATTGCGGGTGTAGCTGGAATCAATCGGTAAGTTAACCACAAAGACACGAAGGGCACGAAGAAGAACTGAGTAAGACAGCCGGACAATTCGGTTAATGTCTAATTCCCTGTCTCGATTCTTCGTGAACTTGGTGTCCTTTGTGGTTAGTCAAAAGCGCTCAAATGAGGTCTAGCGGCGACTGGCGGCGGTGCCGCTTGCGGCTGCACTCTGGCCGAATGTCAAATCCTGAAAACCCAATGTCTACGGCACTACAGTCACATTTCCATACTGGTGGAAGTGCTCGTCGAACGCAAATGCTTCGGCAATGCTCAACCGATTGATGACGGCCCGACTCACGCAATCGGTGAAACTCCAATCCTTGTCGCGATAGGTTTCAAACATGATCCAGGCCTTCAATACGTCCTCCTTATCGACCCAGATCAGTCGGCAAACGCGTTCCTCCAGAATCCGCCGGCCTAGCTCGAACGCCCGCCTTGTCTCGCCGCGCACCTTGAGCAGTGTGAGATACTCGTCAAATACATAGTCGGTTGTAACTAATCCTTGCGGGTCCGATGCCGCGAGAAACTCATGAGCCAGCCGGTGGCTAGGATCCGACGGCACGGAGGCGGCAAACCAGGCGCTTGTATCAACGAAGATCACGGTTTCCCATATAGAATTCGATCGTGATCCGCGCCGGAGAAGCCATCGTCTGGGCTCTCGAGAGGGAGTTCAGCGGCAACGCGGAGGAATTCATCCAGCTCGTGTCGCCGACGCAACTTAGCGTCCGAATCGTCGACTTTTTTTTGGCCTTCCACATGCAGCCGGACGAGCAAACCGTCCGGAAGCTCTAGCGGCTCGAGTGGGCGAAATACGCCATTGTCATAGATCGCGTCAACGTCGTGGGTCATATCGCTATTCTATCACATCGGTGGTGTAATGGCATAACTGTCAAATTAAATCCAGCGGCGACTGCCTTCGGTGCCGCTTGCGGCTGCAGTCGTGGCAGACGCCGGTGATGATCAGGCGGTGCCCGGTGACGCGGAAGTTGTGCTCGCGGGCCACGGCGTCGCGCAATTCTTGCAGCTCGTCGCTGCTGAACTCGATCAGCTTGTCGCACATCTGGCAGTACAAGTGGTCGTGCTGCGGATAGCCGTAGTCGTGCTCGTACACGGCCCGGCCGCCGAGCGTCATCTTCCGCAGCAGGCCCGCTTCGACGAGCTCATTGAGCGTGCGATAGACCGTGGGCCGGCTGATCTTTTCGTCGACGTGGCGGTGGCCCAGCGTCTCGATCAGCTCGTCGGCGTCGAAATGGTCGTGCCGCTCGAAGATGTGGTCGACCAGGGAGCGCCGCTGCTGCGTGATCCGCTTTCCGCGGCTCTGCAAATACTCCTCGAACCGCTCCTGTGGCGAGAGCGAGACGTGGACTTCGCCGAGCGAAAAATCGTTGGACATGAAAAGAGGTCGGAGGTCAGGGGTCAGGGGTCAGGGGTCAGAACTATAATCCCGAGCCTGTTATTGAGATTAGACGAGACACCGCGGATCGCCCCAACTGCTTCCGGGGATCGGGGTTGCGGAAGAGGAGCCGCGCGCTTATTGATTCTAAACGGCCCGCCGGCCATGGGCAAGCAGAAGCCGCAACGCGGCTCATCTACAGAAAACAGGCACGCCGAAGTGCCTGCGCACAAGCCTTAAAGAGAGTCGGCCGCGCGGACTTAGATGATCTCGTCGAGCATCCGCTCGAGTGCCGTCTCCAGCTTGGCCGGCGTATCGTAGGTGCCGGCCGCAATTTGGGCCCGGATGCTGTCTACCAGCGCCTGGCGAATGGGGCGCGTCTCGGCGACGCGGCTCGCCTCCTCGGCCGCCGGCGAGATGTCCACGCGGTCGGTGCCGCCAGATTGCTGTGCGCCCTGCGATGCCTGGCCGCGCTGGGTGAAGTGCGGCGCGTTCGGGCCCTGCGGGCCGTGAATGTGCGTTGTGCCGTGAATGTGCATGGCGACGATCTCCGACGCGGTCGAAATATCCGCTAAGCGACAGAAGGTGAAACTGATCTCGGGCGGCGTTTAAGCCCAGGCCGATTGAACTTGAGCCGCTTGTCGGCGAGTTTTCGCGAAGACGCGTGTGAGGAGCATAGTTAGCATCGACCCACTCCCACACAGCCTTGCAAAAAATCCTCCAGGCGACCAATCAGTGCTGCCAAACGTATTGTATCGGGTGTAACGACGCGGCAGGGACGGCCCGAACCAATCATGCGGGCCTTAAGCGGCCGCGGGCGACGTTGCGTTGACAGGCCTCCACGTAGCCGGCCGCGCGTCGACAATTTTCATCATGCCTGCCATGCCGCATCCTCACAATACGCCGCTCGCACCAGCCGGGTTTAGCCTGCCCGGCGGGGCGCAGCATCGCGGGGAGAAGAATAAGAAAGTGCCCCTGGGGCGTCAAGCCGGGCCGGCGCCGGCTGATAGCAAACGGCGGGACGCACCAAATGAGGCAGATATGCCGGAAAGTGCGATACTTCGACCACCCCCGGCGGTTTGCTACAATGCGAACCCGGCAGGATTGCACCACGGATAAACCCTTCGAGTCGCTGACGCGGCCGTTCGTTGTCGCCATCCTGGCAGCCTCGCTGGGGGCTACTATCGCCGCAGCCGCTGCGCCGGCGAAGCGGCCGTCTGCCGGCAATGAGGCTTTGTTCAACCGGCTGGACGGCAACGATGACGGCCTGGTTTCAGCCGATGAAGTCGAGCCGGACGACCAGCGGCTCTTCGCCCGCTTGCTGCGCCGCGCCGATTGCGATGGCGACGACGCATTGACGCGCCAGGAGTTCCTCGCCGCCTCCTATCGCGCAATCGCTAATCCCATTCGCTCGCTCCTCGCTCCTCCCCCGCCGCGCGAACCTCGAACTGCGCCGGCACGTCTTGCGTAGTAGATACAGCCCGAACGCGATAGTTCGGTGCCAGCAGCCTCGAAGAGGACCCCAGCCCGTGTTTGCTTTTCCGCCGCCCGCGAATCCCCTGGTTCCCGGGGCCTATTGCCCCTGGCTTCTACCCATCCGCTTTGGGCTCAAGCCGTATATCGAGCTGTGCCATAGCTTCGACCGGGCACTGGCCGAGCTGGAAGCCCGCTACCCGTCGCACCGGCCCGTGCTGACGCTCGATGCCCGCAACAAGCGCCTCCGCCGCCGGCCGAAGTAGTTCGCTGTCGAAGCTGGTGTAGTTCAAGTTGTTCCACTCATGCCCCCATAGCCGGCTACGCTCTCCGGTTCCGGCCCGCGTAGCGGTCCGGCCATTGGCTCACTGTCACTGCGTATTGGCGTGCCATGCCCACGGCTTTGCGTGGGCATGACTCATGCTTGGCCCGCGCAGCGACACAACGTCCGCTAGCACGCTCGCCGTTTTCGTAGATTCGGCCTAGGTTGTTGCGACGACCGCGTGCTAGATTGTGCAAACTTTACAAAACCCGCGCGGCCGCGAACCGGCGTTCGCGCGAACCGTAAAGGGATGGATTGATGGAGTTCCGCCGCATCCGGAAGTAATCGGCAGGCTGCTTGGGCGACGCGCGTCGCGCCATCGGCCCGGCATTTGCTTCACCGCGGCGGCCAGGAGCATCGCGACAGGCATCGTTGCGAGCTCGCAATCGTGGACCCACCTGGCACACGCTTGAGCGACCCTTCGCCGCGAGCGTAGTGCGTGCGACAAGGACGTTTTGCACAAAGGAGCCAAGAGCATGGAAGCTCGTCTCGCCCGGGTCGTATCCCTCACGACCTTCTCCGTTTGCCTGTGTCTGATAATTGCCGCGCCTTACTCGGCCACCGCGGCCGGGTACAAGACGACCAACTTCGTCGTCTCCGCCCCGACGCCGCAACTGGCCAAGGAAATCGGCGACGCGGCCGAGATGTGGCGCAGCGAGCTGGCCGTCGAGTGGCTCGGCAAGGAACTGCCCGCCTGGACGAAGCCGTGTCCGATCGACGCCAAGGTCTCGCCCGGCATGGGCGCCGGCGGGGCGACGAGCTTCATCTTCGATCGCGGCGAGGTATTCGGCTGGAAGATGAACATCCAGGGCTCGCGAGAGCGGATACTCGACTCCGTGCTGCCGCACGAGGTGACCCACACGATATTCGCCTCGCACTTCCGCCAGCCCCTGCCCCGCTGGGCCGACGAAGGCGCGTGCACCACCGTCGAGCACCCCAGCGAAATCGCCAAGCAGGAGCGGAACCTGGTTCAATTCCTCAAAACGGGGCGGGGCATCCCGTTCCGGCAGATGTTCGCCATGAAGGAGTACCCGCCCGACGTCATGCCGCTATACGCCCAGGGCCACTCGCTTTCGCAATGGCTGATCGAAAGCCGCGGCCGGCAGGCGTTCCTCGACTTCCTGGCCGACGGCTTGCGTGACGACAACTGGGAGCGGGCTGTCCACCAGCACTACGGCTTCCACGACCTGATCTCGATGCAGCAGGCCTGGAACGACTGGGTAAAGCAGGGCCGGCCGCAGTTGACGCCGGAGACCTCGCCGATCGGCACGCTCGCCTCGCAAGCCCGCGCACAAAATCGAGCGCCCCACGTTAACGGCCAGCAGGCCATCTATCGCGGCCAGAGCCCGGACGACATCCGGCCGATCCCCGCGCGGGCTGCCGGCGAGTCCCCAACGCACGGCCCCGTGACGGTCGCCTCCGCCAGCGGCTCGGTCTACGCCGAAGCCGCGGCCCGCGCCGAAAACCGACGAAAGCAATCGGCCCGCTCGAACGACGCACCGGCCAGGTCCGACGCGATCGTCTACGACGCCTCGCGCGACACCGGCGGCTTGCGCCGGTAGTACCCTCGCGCGAGCCGCGGAGACTACGCGAGCCGCCGGGTTTATCCCGGCGGGGTTGAACCCCGCCGCTCGCTAAGCCACGTCGAACAACTGACGCGATACGTGGTAGAACACCGGCGCGGCGAAGCAGATCGCGTCGATGCGGTCCAGCACGCCGCCGTGGCCTTCCACCAGCGTGCCGTAATCGCGCACGCCGCGGTCGCGCTTGATGGCCGACATCGTCATCGCCCCGGCGAAGCCCATCACCGCGATGACCATCGACATGAAGGCCGCCTGCCAGAGGTCGTACGGCGTGGCCCAATAGAGCACCATGCCGGCCAGCGCCGTGCTGGCCGAACCGCCCACGAGGCCCTCCCAGGTCCGCGCGGCGTTGATCGCGGGCGCGATCACGTGCCGGCCGTAGAGCTGGCTCCACACGAATTGAAACGCCTCGGCTAACAGCGCCATCGTAACGAAGAAGAACAGCAGCCGGGCGTTCGCACTGCGGTTGCCGCCGGGTAGCTCCAAATACAACAGCGCGGGGGCGAAGCTCAAGCAATAGACGCAAATCAACAGGCCGGATTGGATCTTCGCCACTCGCTCCAGGAACCGTTTGAAGTCGCCCGCCAGGGCGATCCGCGCGGGGATGAACAGGAAGGCGTACACCGGGATGAGAATGCTGTACAGCTCGTACTTGTCGTAGGCCACGAGCAAGTACTGCAGCGGCGTGAAGAAGAAAAACACCCAGAACAGGGCCCGATGGTCGCCCAGCCGCGTCGGCGTCAGCGTGATGAACTCGCGCAGTGCCCAGAAGCTCATCAGGCCGAACAGGGCCACGGCCAGCTCGGCGTTGAAAAAGGCGATCGCCAGCAGGGCGCAGATGACCCACCACGCCCGCACGCGGCGGTTGAACGTCGAGACGGCCGCCGCGTGGAGCCCCAGTTGCGGCTGGCGCTGCACCACCAGGCCCACGACCGTCGCCACCGCGAGCAGCGTCACGACCACCGCGGCCAGTGCCCAGTCTTGTGCTGCCATGGTTTATCCGTTGGGCCGGCTGTGCCGGCCGTTTGGGACAGAATAACACCAATACCGTCAGGCACAGCCTGACCTACCTTACTCAACTTCCTTCAACCGCTGCACGGCCTGCCGCGCCCGGGCCAGAAAATCGTTCTTCGTTTCCCCCGCTTCCAGCCAGATCGGCGGGCCAAACGTGATGCACGACAGCAGCGGCACCGGCAAAAACTCGCCCCGCGGAAGCACCCGGTTCATATTGTCGATGTGCACCGGCACGAGCTCCAGGTCCGGCCGTTTCTTGCTCAGATAATACAGCCCGCTCTTGAACTCGCCCACCGCCTCGCCGGCGGTGCGGCCGCCTTCGGGGAACAGGATCAGCGAATGCGTCGAGCCGATCTCCCGGAGCATCAGGTCCACCGGGCTCTGGTGGACCTTGATTTCCTTGCGGTCGACCAGCAAGGCGTCGAACGTCTTGGCCATGTACCGCCGCAGCGGCCCGCGGTCCCAGTAGTCCTTCGCTGCCACCGGCCGGGTCAGCCGCCGCACCTCATACGGCAGCGCCGACCAGATCAACAGCATGTCCAGATGGCTCGTATGGTTGGCGAAGTAAACGCGCTGGCACGTATCCGGCTGGCTGTCGATCCAGCGCACGCTCGCCCCGCTCAAGAATCGGGCGGCGGTGGTGAGTAGTAGTTCCGTGAGCATCAACAAAAAGCCTTGAAGCCTTGTTCCCACGCTCTGCGTGGGAACACGATACGACGACGCTCTGCGTCAATGCAGCCGGCTGGCGGCCTAAGTAACAACACGCGACGCGGAGCGTCGAGCCAGCGCGTTCCCACGCAGAGCGTGGGAACGAGTAGCCGCGAACGTAATTATCGACTGCCTGACGGCCATTCGGCAATTCCTGGCATTCACGACAGGACTTCCTTGCCGCCGTTATAAGTTACTTTCCGGTCATAAACCGATTGGATCAGCCGCTCGTAGCCGCGGACCATCGCGCCGATCGACCACCGGCGAATAACTGCCGCCCGCGCCGCGGCGCCCATCGCGCGGCAACGAACCGGGTTGTTGAGCAGCCGCAGCACCCGTTCGGCCAATAGCCGGGCGTGGCCCGGCGGAACGAGAAACCCGGTGCGCCCGGCGATTACCGATTCGTGAATCGAGCCCACGTTGGTCGCCACCACCGGCAGTCCGGCGCTCATCGCCTCCAGGATCGAGACCGGGTTGGCCTCGATGTGCGACGTGAGGGCGAACAGGTCCATCGCCCCCAATAGCCGCGGCACGTCGCCGCGCGAGCCCAGAAACTGCACGTTCCGCAACAGGCCCAACTCAGAGGCCCGCCGCTCCAGCGACCCGCGGCAGGCACCGTCGCCGACGATGAGAAACCGCGCCGTCGGCAGTCGGCGCACGACCCGCCGCGCCATCTCCAGGAACAGCTCGTGGTTCTTTTCCGGCCGCAGCGCCGCCACGATGCCCACCACAGGGTCGGCCTCGCCGATCCCCAGTTCGCGGCGCACCTCGGCCACGTCCGAAATCGGAGCAAATCGTTCGGTGTCCACGCCGTTGGGGATCACGGCGACGCGCTCTGCGGGAAAGCGTTCGTGTTCGACGAGGAACTTGCCGTGCGACGCGGCCACGGCGATAAAGCCGTCGGTAATCGGCGTCAGCATCCGGTTCAGCCGGCCGACGTTGTCGGGCCAGCCCGTGCTGTGCAGCGCCGAAAGGATCACCGGCACTTCGACACACCGCGCCGCCAATCGGCCCCAAAACATCTTGTCGCCCGCCCCGACCGTGATCACCGCGTCGGTCCGCCGCACGCGGAGCAGCTTCGTCAGCCGCGGCCAAACGCGCAGGTCGAATTTGTTTCGCAAGAGGCCGTGGTGCACCGGAATCTCGTCGGCCAGGTCCTCGCCCAGCTCGCCGCGCTGCTTCAAGCAGCACAACTCCGGGGCGAACTGCTGCCGATCGAGCCGCCGGATGATGTTCGCCGTCACCATCTCCGCCCCGCCGATTCGCATGTCGGTCTGCAAAAACATCACGCGCAAGGGACGGACGGATTCGGAACTTCGGATTTCGGATCGCGGATTGGCCCCGGATTCCGGCCCTCCGCCCTCCGCCCTCCGTCCTCCGCCTTCCCACGCGCAAGCGGGATCAACGACTTCGACCGTTCCTGATTCATCAAACATGACTCGGCTCCGTTGATTTCGTACGTTGCGACCACCAGGCGGTTAGCTTGGCAACGTACTCGCGACCGAAATCCGCAATGGCGTCGCGCTCCTCGGGCGTGACGAGCGTCTTCGAAAATGGCAGGGCGGCCACCAGCAGCAGAAGCACGACGCTCGCAATCCAAGGGCCGCCGCACAGCGCCAGCGGCGCCAACGACAGCCCAATCATGCCCGCTTCGAGCTGCATGCCCGCCGACCGGTTGATCCAATACAGCACGGCCAGCGCGAGCCCGGTGGAAACCGTCGTGGCAACGACCGCACCCAGTAGTCCCCAGGCGGGGATCAGCGCCAGGTTGAGCGCCGTGTTCACAACCAGCCCGGCGGCCAGCGGCAGCGTGCCGAGTTTCATTCGCTCCGCGCACCAGATGTAGTTCTGCGCGACCAGCAAGAGGCCGTACCACACGCAGTAGGTGAGCGTCCAAGGCAGCACGGCCAGGCCCTCGTCGTATCGGCCGTCGAACGCGACGTGGAACAGCCACGGTGCGACCCACAGCACGCACGCCCCGCCGGCCAGCATCACTAGCGACGCGAGCTTGAGGATCAGGTTCAACTTGGACGAGACCCTTTGCCGCGCGCCGAGTTCCCAATCGTGGCTGAGGTACGGCATCATGACGCCGCTCAGCAAGACGGCCACGGAGACAATCAACAACGGCACGATCCGGCTGGCGTGATAATGCCCCACCAGCGCCAGCGCCGCCGTGCTGTCCAGCCCGCTCCAGTGGACGAGTATGTACCGGTCGATCACCTCAAACAGGTGACTCAGCAGGTTGGTGATCCACACCCAGATCGCGAACCGCATCAGCGGCGGCCAGAACTGCCGGTGCGCGATCGGCGCGTCCGGCGCCGCTTCGTCGGCCAGCGCCCGGCCTTTCCAAGCGAGCGTGCCCACCGCGGAGACCAGACACGCCATGCCGTAGCCGATGACGATGCTTTCCGCCGCGAACCGCCACCACCACAACAGCCCCAGCGACAGCCCGGCGAAGACCAT
>CAZHIV010000568.1:0-3274 GCA_964532675.1 uncultured Planctomycetaceae bacterium | reverse complement strand
GGCTTGCCTTTCATTGTCGGCCGTAGTTCGTATAGTGACAAGCTGCCTTCCGCGCCGCCCCAACGCTTGCGGTTTCGCTTCCAAAATCCCGGGCCACGCCCCCACCAACATGCCGCGATTCCTCATCACCGCACTGGGCAGCTACGGCGACGTCCACCCGATGGTCGGTCTTGGCAGCGCGCTGGCCGCGCGCGGGCACGGCGTCACGCTCATCACCAACCCGTATTTCGAGGACGTGGTCGCGGCCGCCGGGCTGCAACTCGCGCCGCTCGGAACGCGCGACGAGTACGTGCGGCTGTCGCAGCATCCCGACTTGTGGCACCCGATCCGCGGCCCGCGGCTGGTGCTCACGCACGCCTCGGCCCGCAAGCTGCGTCCGTTGTACGACGAGCTTATGGCGCATTACGTTCCGGGAGAAACAGTCTTTTGCGCGCACGCCCTGGATATGGCGAGTCGCGTGGCGAGCGAGAAGCTCGGGGCACCGCTGGCCGCGATCTATTTCGCGCCGGGCGTGTTGTGGAGCGAGTACGATTCGCCGCGGTTGAAGGGGGCGCTGCTCGGGCCGCGCGTGCCGAGATGGCTCAAGCGGGCGCAGTTCTGGGCCGGAGGCCAATTCTTCTTGCGACCGTTGCTGGCCCCGGACATCGACCGCGTGCGGCGGCAGCTGGGCCTCGCGCCGGTCGGCCGGCGCCTGACGCAGTGGCTGCTAACTTCGCCGGATGTCATGCTCGGCCTGTTTCCGGATTGGTTCGGCCCTCCGCAGCCGGATTGGCATGCCAACACGCGATTGACCGGTTTTCCGTTGTGGGATTCGCCGGGGTCCGTCCCCGTTTCCCGACAAGACGGTGTCGAACAGGAGTCCCTGGAACGGGAAATGGGGACTGGTCCCTTCGGTTTGAACGACGATGTCCAAGAGTTTCTGGCCGCCGGCGCGCCGCCGATTGCATTCTCGCCCGGCTCCGCCAACCGCGGAGCGCACGCCTTCTTCGCGGCGGCCGTCGAGGCCTGCGACCGGCTCGGCCGTCGCGGTATCCTGCTTACCAAGTACGATCATCAGCTGCCGGCGCGGTTGCCGGAGACGGTGCGTCATTTCGGCTTTCTGCCGTTGAGCAAGCTGCTGCCCTACACGGCGGCGATCGTGCATCACGCGGGCATCGGCACGTGCGCCCAGGGGCTGGCCGCCGGCGTGCCGCACGTGGTGCAGCCCATGTCGTACGATCAATTCGACAACGCACGGCGGCTCGTGCGGCTGGGCGTGGCGGCGGAAGTCTCCCTGAGGCGATTCGCCGGCCGCACAGTGGCCGACGCGCTGGCCCTGTTGTTGGATTCCCCCGGCGTCGCCTCCCGCTGTCGCGAGCTGGCAGCACGCTGCGACGGGCCCGCCGCACTCGCGGCGGCATGCGATGTGCTGGAGCGGTTGGCTGATAGTCGATAGTGGATAGCTGATAGTGGCAGGATATATACCATCCACTCGGGGCAAACAACTATCTACCTATCAACTATCAACGGACAACAGACAACCCATAACCGACAACCGACAACAGACAACCGACAACGGACAACCGACAACGATCCGCAATTAGCCTCCCAAAGGAGACAGCCATGTCGAACGAAAAACCGCTTGCCGACCAACGGTACTTGATGTTTGTCGCCGACGATTACGAGGACCTGGAGCTGTGGTATCCCAAGCTGCGGCTGACCGAGGCTGGGGCGCACGTGACTGTCGCGGGGCCGAAGGGTGAAACGGCATATCGAGGCAAGCACGGCTACCCTTGCCGCTCCGACGCCGCGATCGCGCTCATGGAGTGCAGCGATTTTCACGGGCTCGTGATCCCCGGCGGCTTCGCGCCGGATAAGCTCCGCCGCGACGACGATGTGAAACGGCTCGTGCGCGAGTTCGCCGAGAGCGAGAAGCTCGTCGCCGCCATCTGCCACGGCGGCTGGATTCCAATCTCCGCCGGCGTCTACCGCGGCGTCCGCGTGACTGGCTCGCCCGGCATCAAGGACGACCTCGAAAACGCCGGCGCAATCTGGGAGGATGCCCCGGTTGTCGTCGATCGCCGCTTCGTCTCTAGCCGCAAGCCGGACGACCTGCCGGAGTTCTGCCGGGCGATCATCGAGGTAATGTCGGGAGCGGCGGTGCACGCGTAGGTCAGGCCAATACTGTAGGGAACGCCCTCCGTGGCGTTCGTGACGGGCAATTCCGGCTGGCGGAACGGCACAGAGGCCGTTCCCTACAGGGGTCAATTCCCGCACCCACTAATACCGCGTCGGGGGAGGTGCCCACCCGCTGGCCGTGCGTGCGTCGGCGGAGGCGGCGGGGATGGGCGCGCCGACCGCCCCTTGAAGCTGGGCGACGCGAGCCGCCACTTCGGGCTGGAAGCGGTTGAGCGAAAGCGAACGCTGGTAGTTGGCCAGGGCTTGCATGTGGTCGCCGGACTGGTCGCGGAGCCGGCCGAGGGCCGTTAGCGCGCGGGCGTTGTGGGGGTCGATCGTAAGCGCGTCGACGAGCTGGGCCTTGGCCTGCTCCGGCTGCCCGGCTTCTTCCAGCAGCCGGGCCAATTCAATGGGCGGCTCGGGCGACTCGGGGCTCGCGCCGGCCCAATGGTTCAACAGGCGAAAGGCTTCCTGCTGCCGGCCCGTTTCATTGAGCAGCACGGCCAGGCCCCGATAGCACTCGGCATGGTTCGCGTCGCGCTCCAGGCACTGGTTGTACAGGTTCTCGGCCTGCTGCAGATCGCTCGGCCGGTTGTAGAGCGTGCCCGTTTTGTGCAGGGCGGCGGCCAGGTTGTAATACCCTTCCGGCGATTTCGGATCTTGCGCGATCGCTTGCTGGAAGCGATCGGAGGCCTGCTGATAATTGCCCTGCTGATACAGCCGCACGCCTTCGACGTTTGCGGCTTGCGACGCGAAATTGCTGCACCCGCCGGCCGCCACGACGCACATCAAAATGGCGACGCTGAACCAGGCGGCAGGGAACTCAGCCCGTTGCGCGAATGTGTTGGGGCGAATCGTCACGGTTAATTCGCAGAGTGTGGCGGCGAGGAGATGGCGGCGCGACGCGGGAAAGCGCCGGTTGAATAGGCGGCAAACCGTAGCAATCCGCGCCGCCTGACGCAAGGTCGGTGGCCATTTGCTAGCGAGTGGCGCGGGACAGGCCGGATGCGACGCCTCAAACCGCCGTGTGCCAGGAAAGTTTCGCCAAGCCGGCAAAACCGACGAAACCGACATCTTTGCGCAATCCGCCTAAATTTTCTGATCGTTTTACTTTCCG
>CAZHIV010000567.1:0-7140 GCA_964532675.1 uncultured Planctomycetaceae bacterium | reverse complement strand
TCATCACCATCGAGGACGCAGCCGAGCTTCAGCTGCAGCAGGATCACGTGGTTCGTCTCGAAACCAGGCCGCCGAACATCGAAGGCAAGGGCGCCGTCAATACACGCGACCTGGTAAGAAACGCGCTGCGTATGCGGCCAGAACGAATCATCATCGGCGAATGCCGCGGACCAGAAACGCTCGACATGCTGCAGGCCATGAACACCGGCCACGAAGGCTCGCTCACCACCTGCCACGCAAACACGCCGCGCGACGCGATCGCCCGGCTGGAAACGATGATCATGATGGCCGGCTTCGAATTGCCCATCCGCGCGATGCGGCAGCAGATCGCCAACGCGGTGGACCTGATCGTCCAAACGAATCGCCTGCAGGGCGGCCCCCGCAAGGTGACGCACATCACCGAAATCGTCGGCATGGAGCAGGATACGATCGTCATGCAGGACGTTTTCAAGTACGTGCAGGAAGGCGTGGACGAGCGGGGCCGAGCCGTCGGTCATTTCATGGCCACCGGCATCCGCCCCACCTTCATGACGCGCTTGGAATCCAGCGGCGTGCGCCTCCCCTCCAGCGCCTTCCGCGAACGAGTCATGTTGCAAGACTAACAACTTGTCCATTGTCCGTGGTCCGTTGTCCGTGGTCCGTTGATCATGGTTTGACAAAACACAACGGACCACGGACCACGGACCACGGACAACCGACAACGGACACCTGACGAACATACCATGTCCGCAATCATCATCTATGCCGCCGTCTTCCTGGGTGTCGCCGCCTTAGTCGCGGCCGTCGCCTTCATGCTGCACGGCGATCAAGAGGCGGAGATCGAGAATCGCCTCAGCGCGCTCACCGCCGGCAAAAAAGGAAGCGGCAAGGTCCCGGCGGCGCAGTACCAAGAACTGCTGCGGGCCATGCGGAACGACGGCTCCAGCGCACTTGAAAAGTTCGTGTCGCGCTACCTGAATTTGAGCTTGCTGTTCGAGCAGGCCGACGTTTCGCTCTCGTTGGCCCATTTTCTGATGATCTGCGGCGGGCTGGCCGGCGTGGGCATCCTGCTGCCGACCCTGGCGGGGCTGAGCGTCGCCTTGGCGCCGCTAATAGCCCTGTTCCTCGGCGTGCTGCCGCTCCTGTGGCTGTTGATGCGCCGAAAAAAGCGGCTCAAGAAGTTCGCCTCCCAGTTGCCCGAAGCGCTGGAGCTCATCGCCCGCGCCCTGCGGGCCGGGCACAGCCTGGCGGCCGGCTTCAGCCTCGTGGCCCAGGAAATGTCCGCCCCGATCAGCACTGAATTCAGCCGCACGTTCGAAGAGCAAAACCTCGGCAAGCCGCTCGAAGAGGCCCTCGAAGACCTCACCAAGCGGGTACCGAATCTCGACCTGAAGTTCTTCGCCACCGCCATTATCCTGCAACGGCAGACGGGCGGCGACCTGGCCGAGATCCTCGACAAGATCGGCTACCTGATCCGCGAGCGATTCAAGATCTGGGGCCAGGTGCAAGCGCTCACGGGCGAGGGCCGGCTCTCGGGCGTCGTGCTCTTGGCCCTGCCCCCGGTGCTGTTCGCCGTCGTTTACCGGATGAACCCCGATTACCTGATGTTGCTGTTCACCGACGAACTGGGCAAGAAAATGCTGGTGGCCGGCATCGTCTCCCAGTTGCTCGGCGCACTGCTGATTCGCAAGATTGTCAATATCCGTGTTTAAGGAGGTGAGTAGGTGAGTAAGTGAGTATGTGAGTATGTCCCAACCTACTCACCTACTCACCTACTCACCTACTCACACGATCCCATGCTCACCCTCGCCGCCTTAATCAGTACCGAGCTGCTGACCAAACTCGCCATCTTCGGCGGGGTGGCCATCGGCGCGTGGCTATTGCTCGAAATGCTCTCGACTGGCAAGCCGCGCGCCGAAGCCCGGCTCGACGACCTGCGCGATCCGTCGCGCCGCCGGGGAGAGCTCAACGTCTCCCGCGGCGTCACCAAGCGCTCCGACGGCATGGCCCGGCTGCTGGAAAAGGCCTCGCCCCGCATGGCCAGGCCGCTGCAGCCCAAGAGCGCGGAAGACGTCGGCAAGCTCCGCGCGAAGCTCAACTACGCCGGCTTCCGCAGCGAGTCGGCGCCCAGCATTTTTCTCGGCTTCAAGACCGTCTGCCTCGGCCTCGGCTTTCTGGCCGGCGGTGGCACCATGTGGTTCACCAAGGGCCCGACGACCGAGGCCCTGATGTATACGATCGCCGTCGCGGGCGTCGCCTTTTACCTGCCCGATGTGATCGTCTATTTCTTCAAGAAATCGCGGCAAGACAACATCTTCTTCGGCCTGCCCGATGCGCTCGACCTGATGGTCGTCTGCGTCGAAGCCGGCCTGGGCCTCGACCAGGCCATGCGCAAGGTTAGCGACGAGATGAAAAAGTCCTACGCGGTGATCGCCGAGGAGTTCGGCCTCTGCAACCTGCAGCTCCAGATGGGCCGGGCCCGCAACGAGGTGCTCCACGAGCTGGGAGCCCGCACCGGCGTCGACGATTTGAAAGCGCTGTCGGCGATCCTGATTCAGGCCGACAAGTTCGGCTCCAGCGTGGCCCAGGCCCTCCGCGTGCAGAGCGACTCGATGCGCACCCGCCGCCGGCAGATGGCCGAGGAGAAGGCCGCCAAGACCGCGGTGAAGCTCATCTTCCCGCTGGTGCTGTTCATCTTCCCGGCCATCTTCATCGTGCTGGTCGGCCCGGCCGCCATCACGATGATCAACGAAATGTTCCCGGCGATGAGCGGCGGCAAGTAACCTGCCGTTGCAGTGGGACAGCCGGCCCGCCTGTCGCCAGAATCCCGTTGCAGTGGGACAGGCGAGCCGCCTGTCCCACCCTCGGCAGCGCCACCCAATGCCGCGCAAAAAAACCGCGGCCGCCCATCACGCACAACGCGTGACCGGCGACCGCTGGTGTTCGACCGCATTTCGCTGCGATTAATTGCTACGCCCGACGCCGCCGCGCCGCGAAGCCGGCAAGGCCCAGCATCACCAGCGCCAACGAGCCTGGTTCCGGCACCGCCGCAGACCCTGGGGCCGAGCCCGGCACGAACGGTGCGAGGCCGAACGTGCCGTCGGAGCGGGTTGTCGCCACGGTCGCCCCGCCCGGCGTGAACACGTACAACCGCTCGGGGTTCGAATCTCCGATGTACACGTTGCCCACAATATCGGTGGCCAGGACGCGACGCGACGAGGAGCTCGCGCCGGCGCCGATCGAGATCGATTCCATGTTGAGTATCTCGCCGCCGCCGCCACCGCCGGTCTGGCCGAAGTTGTCGACCCAATCAGTGTACCCCTGGGCGCCGTCGTGCGCACCCGGATCGCTCCGCCAGAGTGCATAATCGGCCGCGTCGACGGTGCCGTCGCCGTTATGATCGCCGGGGCCGCTGCCCGACGATACCTGGATATCGGGAAGGCCGCTTCCGTCCAGCGGAATGACGAGCACTTCGCCCTGCAGCGCCGGGTCCGCGTCGATATGCGTGCCGAAGTACGGGTTCGAACCACGAGTCACCGCTCGTCGATCCGTTGTTTGCAGATACAACATGGTACCGTCGGGCGAGATCGACATCCCGCCACCCATGCCGCGGAATGGATCCTGAATCGCGCAACTCGGGCTGCCATCGCATGCGCCACCACCGGTGGCAAGACCCGTGTTGCCGTCCAAGCCGTTGTCGATCGCGAACTGCAGCGACGACCAAAGCAACTGACCACTTCCGTCAAACACCAGCAAGCCAGCCTCGTTCCCGTCGAACCGATTCTCGCTCAGGTACCACTTGTCGTAGGTCGGATCGTAATGGGCGTTCGAGGTAACACCGACGTTGCTCGACAGCCAATTCTGGCGGTTATCGCTCGTCCGCGGCAGGGCCGGCGTGGGCAAATCACTGGTAGTATCAATCACCAGCGTTGGCACTCCGTCGTAATCGGTGGCGTTGCCGACGTCCCACCGCCAGACGTGGTTGCCGTTGGCGCCTGAGGCCTGGGGAGCAACTCGGCTGTTATGCATGTCTTCGTCGAGCGCCCACAGCGTCAGGCCGTTGCCGACGGAGCCGGTAACGTACGGCTTCGAGGCAATCGATCCATGCAGGGCGTTATTATCCACGGGCGTAGTTACGCCGCCGAAGGGCCCGCCCTCGGTGGCCAGCACCAGTCCGCCCGCGGTCAGCGTGGGGTTTGCATATTTGATGCCGCCCCAGGCATCCGACCAGTCGCTGACGATCAGGTTGCCCGCGTCGTCCAGCGTCATCTTCCAGGGCGAGGACGTTGTGCCCGAAACGTTCCAGCCGCCGGGCGTTTTGGCTTGCGTCGTGTCGAAGTCGAACGTCTGCCCGAAATACGAATAGTCGATGCTGGACGCATCGAGGTTCACGCCGATTCGGTCGGCTGTCAGGGAGTAAACGCCGTCACCGAGGGATCGGCCGGATACCGTGGAATTGTCTCTCGCATTGGCGATGTAAATCAGACCGAAAAACTCGCTGGAGGGGTCCTTATTGACCACCAGCCCCGTCGTCTGCTCGAAGTGAGCGTGCGTGTTGGCATCCGCGTCGCCGAGTTGCGTCCAAGGGGCAAGCGGTGTTTGATTCGTGACCTGGACTTCGAAATTGGTGGCCCCATTTCTTTGGAATTGGTGCCGTCCGGCGGCGAGGGCGCCCAAGTTATCGGGAGTGCCGTCGCGATCAATCGTCACGTTTTCCGCGTCGGCATTGAGAACAAACTCCCACGTGCCTCCGCCAGTATCGCGCAGGCTGGATGCATACGGAACGGCATGCGCCAGCGGAGCCAGACTCGACATCAGGCCTAACACAATCAAATGAGCCAAGGAGCGATTGAGTCGCATCGTGTGTTTCTCCCAAACAATGTTGAAGCGCCTTGTAGTGACGATGGCCAACGCAATAATTGGCCGCCAAGTGCACGGTCGTGGTGGCTCTCCCGACCAGCCGTCCCCGCTGCGGCCGCTCATGGCGACGCGCTTCGGCTCCGACCCACCACTACCTATGCGGCTCCACGGCTTCTCACAGTGTCCGCCCAATGACGTACAGGGCGCCCGAAACAAAGCGCCGCTTTCCCGCATACAAGCCCCTCGCGACGGACGCCCTCCGAAATCGGGCGCCGTTCTCGTCGATGCGCTACCGAACGTAGCGACGATGCGCATTCTAGCAACCCCACTGGCGGCACGCACGATTTATTGCGAAGTCGTTTCTCCCTTTCGCGCAGATTCCCACTTATGGACCGGTTGGCTCACCGGCCGTTCGCCGCTCCGGCCGCGGTCCGCTTCACGTGGGAGGCGGCGAAACGCTGCCGAAACCGCCCCGCGACCGATACACCGTTGCGCTTTGCGCAGCCTTTGCATCGCGAAACGCGCTATTCAGGCGATCGTCGGCGAATACAATCAGTAGATTGGGCTGCCTCATTTGACGAATCGTCTCTCCTTTTCCTCCAGGCGCGGAGATCAGCAATGCGCTCCCCTACTAGGCGGCACGGCGACGCGGCCGCCGGACGGCGCGGTTTCACATTGGTCGAACTGCTGGTGGTGATCGCCATCATCGGCATTCTGGTGGCGCTTCTCCTGCCGGCCATTCAGGCGGCGCGGGAGGCCGCCCGGCGGATTTCCTGCCAGAACAACGTCCACAATCTGGCCCTGGCCGTGTTGAATTATGAGAACCAGCATAAGGCGCTGCCCCCCGCCACCATGGCGCCGACTGGCGCCGCCGGTGTCGTTGTGAGCATCAATGAGATTGAAGTGCGGCCGAGTTGGGTTGTCCAGATTCTGCCCCAAATCGAGCATCAGGAGTTATTCGACCGTTTTGACCTGACGCGGCGGTTCTGGCAGGCCGATGCCATCCTGGAGCGCGCTCAGGAACAGCAACCGCCCATTTTGTTGTGCCCGTCCGATTCCGCGCGGGGCCGCTTGTACGAGCCCTCCGGCTTCAGCGCGGCGCCCGAGGCACAGCAGCGCTTCGGAAAGGGCAACTATGCCGCGTACGTCAGCCCGGAACACGCCAATAACATGCGGATTTTCCCCGGAGCGTTGATTAACGAACCGCAAAAGCTCAAGAACATTACTGATGGTACCAGCAAAACATTGATGCTTGCTGAAATCCGGACAAGAGACAACGAGAAGGACCCGCGTGGAGCATGGGCGACGGGTTGGGTCGGTGGAAGCATTATCGCGTTTGACATGCACAGTACAACTATATTGCCACAAATCACTGCTGGCGCAAGTCAAAAGAGAAACACGCCATACAGTCCCTACGTCGCCGTTAATGCCGATGGCCTTGTCCCAAATACTACGCAGAACTACTCAAATCGCGACTACATCGCCGAATGTCTCGACCCGGAGATTGCCGACGTGGAAAAGATGCCATGTCAAAAGCAGACAGGCATTCGGCAGGGAGCAGCTCCACGTAGCATGCATATGGGCGGGGTGAATGCCGCCCATGTCGATGGCAGCGTAAGATTTATTTTGGACGACATTGACCAGTTCCTGATGGCCCGCATGGTCAGCATCAACGATGGGCAGGTTGACTTGGAAGGCCCGCAGCCATAAAGCTCTCGAAGGCGCTCGTATGAAGTCAGCCATTCCATTTGGCGCAATCGGCCTCGGATTTGCGCTATTAATTGCAAGCAGCCTGTGGACAACGATTTTTCCGCCCACATTGTCTTGGACGCCGGAGAAGGCTCAGCGTTCGGCCGAGATCAAGGATCGCCTCACGAATCTTGGTTTCGCGCTTTACGCCGCCGAGTATCGCCCCCACAGCGGCCCGGATCCGGGTACGCTGAAAGCGGAATACGACGCGCTCATGAAGGAGAACGAGCAGCTAAACGCCGACTTCGCATCGGCTACCGAGACGCCTCAAATCCTCTCCACCATTCTCAAATGGACCGGCATCTCGCTGGCCGCCTTCGGCATCGTCGGCTGGTATGCGGTGAAGCAAACGGCCTAGCTGTTGCGAATTTGTGAGATGGGGCAGATCACGAGCAGCCCCTTCCCGCCGCGGGGAAGGGGCTGTTTTTTTCTAGCTGCACGTTGGCCCGCCGTCGGCAAGTTTCAGCCGCGCAGCGGCGGAACAACTTAGCCGTGGGCGTCAGCCCACGGAAAGATAGCCGCGAAAACCACAAGCCGCGCAGCGGCGACATC
>CAZHIV010000566.1:0-9929 GCA_964532675.1 uncultured Planctomycetaceae bacterium | reverse complement strand
CCGTTATTGAGCAGCTCCAGCTTGGCCTGGGCTTCCCGCTTGCCGATTCCGCGCAGTGCAACCAGTGCGGCCAGCTGTTCCTGCCTCGGCCTGGTCTTGCCCTGCTCCCAGTTGTAGACGTGCGCTCTCAGTATACTTTGCGAGCTTCCGGCGCAAAGCATCGAAATGTGCACGGTTGGAACGGCCCAGCAGCCAAAAAAACTGCAGTAGCCCACCAATTGGCCCTACGCCTCATGCGGTCGCAGAGGCTGCTGCCGGAATGGTCGTTTCGGTTCGATCTTCTAAGGTCCGGCCAAACGGAATCTCGTCCGCACTATAGAGGAGCAGCAGGTTTCACGGATATACTGGTCCGCTATGAGTATCCGCAACATTCTCCTACTCCAGGTCGCGATCCTTGCCAGTGGGAGCGATATGGCAGACGCCGGTGAATCGACGTCACGCAAGCAACATGTTGCACCGGTCATCCGCTCCTCATGGGATGACCTACTGGTGGGAGTCGGCAGTCGCGACGACTGGCTTCAGCGGCAGGTCATGCTTCGAAAGCTGTATTTGGAGCTGCTACGAGATCAGCACAAGCCGACCAGGCCACCGCTTGATTTGCGAGTGCACGAGACGCGACTGGTGGAGGACCGTTATCGCCGACTGCTGGTCAGTTACCGAGTCGAGGACGACGAACGCGCACATGCCTATCTAGGAATACCGCTCGATCTACGCGGCAAGGCGCCTGGTGTCGTGGCTCTGCACGGCACGTACAAGCAGGGAATGAAGCGGGCTGCCGGGCTGGTTGATAACCCCGACAAAGCCTACCTCGACCATCTGTGCCGACGCGGTTATGTGGTGATCGCCCCGGAGCACTTCGTCGCTGGCAACCGCATCCCGTCTAACGGCCCTTACGACACCGCAGAGTTCTACGAGCGATATCCAAACTGGACAGCCGCCGGCAAGTTCACCTACGAGCACTCAATTGCGATCGACGTCCTCGCATCGCTGAAGGAAGTCGACACCGACCGCATTGGGGCTATGGGCCACTCGTTAGGCGGTCACGGGGCGATCTTCCTGGCCGCCTATGATGAACGGATCCAGGCCGCCGCGGCCAACTGCGCTGCCGCGTTCTTTCGCCACAATCCCAATGTTGAGCATTGGGCACGCGATCACTGGTATGTGTATTTCAAGCACATCCGGCCTCACTTATTGCGGGGCGAGATGCCGCCGATCGACTTCCACGAGATTATCTCTCTCATCGCGCCACGCGCGTATCTCGATGTGTCGGCGCTGAACGACGGCAACGCGCTCGTTCAGCGACAGCGAGTGCTGATGCTGATGAAGGTGGCTGACGTTTACGACCTTGTGGGCGCCGCCGAGAACTTCGCGTTCTTCGTCCACGGCCGCGGCCACTCGGTACCACATGAATCGCGAGAGCTGATTTACGGATTTCTGGACGCTCATTTGAAACCCGCTGAGGCAACGCGGACGTCCCTCATTTCCGAGTGAAGCTTAATGAGGCCAGATGAATGGATGCGGGAGGTGGACTCACTTAACTCACCGCATTTTTGCGGCATAATGTTAAGGATAGTAGGCGGCATGCTATCAGCGGATTTGAGGGCATACGGAAGAGGATAGTCAAACACAGCATGCATGACGCCGTCCGCGCCGCCCGAGAGCGTCGCCTCGAGTTCATCGAGCGACGAGACGTGCGCGAACACGGGCAGTTTGTACCGCTTCGCTTCGTCCACGATCGCCCGTATCATGGAAACCGACATCTGGGGATGATCGTCGCCAAACGGGGTTGGACCGGATTCAACGATGATCTTGACGGCGTCCATGCCCTCCGCGCCGATGCGCGCCACGGCCTCGCGCGCATCCTCGTTCGTTTCCACCACCCAGACGGCCATGGCAGCCGAATTGCCGCCGTCCTGCCCGACGGCGAAGCACAAGTGCCGACGGTTTCGCGCTCGTGGTCATCCATCGTCATGTCGCCAGCAGGTCATTGAAACGCACCGCTCGTGCTATTCTTCCATCCCACTATCCGCAAACGACCAGTGCAGCGGCCCGCTGACCACGTCAAAGCCGTCTTCAAAGAGGCTGATGTGATGTTCCATCCCACTGATTCCTACCGTGACATCAAAGCCATGCTGCGTTCGCGCGTAATCAATCTCAACCTCTTGTTCGTTCACTCGCAAGACCGTGAGCAACTCCTGCTTGGTTGATTCTACTTGCGTTGCCGCCGTGAGGTGCCACTCGCCGAGTGCAAGCTTCGACCAATCGGCTGGCGGCGGATCGTATTGATCGGTCTGGCTGATCCTGAGCTCCGCCGGGTGAAGAAACTCGATCTGAACGCTGCCGTGCTCGGCTGAGAACGCCGCCGTGCGGTCGGGCCCCAGCTCAAACCTTCCAGGCGCGTGAAGCAAATATTGAAACGTTGCCGGATCCTTCGATTCCAATAAATCATGGATGAGTATCACGCGGGGTTTGAGGAACACGATTCGCCGTGACCAGCGCTTGAGCGCGGGGTAGGCATTGCCCGCTTCGCCCGCGACCACGTCGAGTGCGCCGGATGTTCGAAAGTGCGTGATGCGACCGACGGCCTGATAGCGATCGCTCGCAGCACCTTCTCCATTAAGCAGGATGACATTCTGCGATTTGGCCTGCCACATCCACTGCGTGTGATGGGGGCTGCCGTGGATATCGCGGCGACCCGTGTTTTGAAGCAGCGGTTTGCCGCCGACGTTCAGCTGAAACGTGTTCTGCGCGTTGTAGCCGTGGCTGATCGTGCCCATCGGGCTGCTTTTGAAAAGTAGCTGTACGTTTTGATCCGCGCTGAGGATCGTCGTGTTCAGTGCCGCGACGCCAACCCCTTCGAACACGGCCGAACTGGGCAGATTGGTCGGTGCTTTGGTTGGGACGTCAAGCCCGCGAGCGGCGGCGAAAAACCCGAGATAGGTGCCAAGGTATTTGGCGTCGTGCTCGTCGGCGAACCACTTCCAATGCCCATTGCCCGCGCCAGAGGCCAGCCTCGCTACCAAAGGCGCAACGCTCGCAGAGCGAACGCGCGGCGCCATGTCGCCGAACCCGCCGTGCTGCGTGCCGGGCGGCATGACATACATGGGAAAGTATCCGGCCCGCTTGAAATAAGGACGCTGAAAGGCATCAATCTGGTAGGCGCGATCCATGACGTAGGCCCACTGCATGAAGCGATTGATGTATGAGTTCCAATAGGCGATGCCCTCGTGCCATCCGCCGTCGCCGTCGCTCCAGACCGGGTAACAGGTAAAGTAGACGGTCATGGCGTAGTCGAGCCACATTTCGGCTTCGGGGATGTCGCCCATAAATGCGGTCGCCAATTCGGCCAGTTGGTGCCAGGCCCGCTGGACGTGGCTGCCGTAGGGCCGCCACAGGTGCTGACGGCGCGTGAGGTGGTCGAAGCACTGGCGACCGCGAACCCGCTGCATGGCAATGATACGCGCACGGTCGTCCTCCGTGAGTACAGGGTGCACCCAGTCGTAGGCCCGCGAGGCCATGTAGAGAATGGGCATCGCCGCCTCATCGTTGTATTCATAGTTCGTCGCGCCAGCGGGGTCCCATTCGGTCAGCTCCAGGAGCAGCTCCCGCGCCGCGGTGGCGTATTGCTCGTCGCCCGTGATGCGATAGGCGAAGGCGAGCGTGGCGGCGCCGTCGGCCACTTTAACTGCGCGTTCGCGATTGCCCCACCAGACTTTCTTCCACTCGCCATCCTTGCGGACCATCCCCTCCGGATACGTGGGTGGCTCACCGGTGTCGGGCGGATTCACAAGCAGCTTATCGGCCGCTTGCTTGATGGCTTGCCACTGGGGGCTAAGCTCGCCGTCGGCAAGCGCACGCAGACGGGGCAGGTCTTGGGGCCTCATGAAGAGTCGCGGACGCTCGTCCGGCAGCCGCGACTTGAGCTCGTCAACCGTAGGCTGCGGGTACGCGGCCGTATTATTGGGAACGAGGAATTGCCGTGCGCGGCTCCAATTGCTCACGCTGCCGTCGGAGCCCCGGGCGCGATAGCGCCAGTAGAGCGTTCCTCCCGGCAGAGTCTGGGACGGGCAGTGGGCCGACCAGCGGGTTTCGACATCGTAAACGACGTCCTGAAATTCTTCATCTCGGCTGATTTGAAGCTGGTAGCCGCTGGATTCCTTCTGCGGCCGCCAGGTGAAGCCGGGCGGATTCAGCTCCACTTTGGCACCTGGCTGCGGCCGAAATCCCCACTCACCGGGAACAGCAGCACGCTCATCCAGTTCGAACGCGTGGGAGGTTGTCGCTAACAGCACAACACCACAGAAAAAGACTCTATGCACAGAACACATCCTCTTGTTTGGCCAGGCGGGTATCGGCCGGGTAGGTGAGTCCAACATAATACGAGCAGCGACGCGATGCAACCAGTGCATCGCCAACCGCTGCCGCATCAAGGCGAGTCGGTGCCGTAAGCTACGGCTCACATCGGTAAGGAGAATGGCACGGGAGTGAACCCGATGGGCACGAACAACAGGCTGACCCAACCCAGCACGGTTCGGCCTGTTCCCAGCGGCATGTGATCGTTGGCCGTGGGCGGATGCGCCGGTCCGATCAGCATCAGCAGCAAGAGCATGAAGATCCAGCCCCAATAGCCCCAAAGGACAACGGCAAGCATGGCCGCCGCCAGCAGCGCCTGGGCGACCACACGAGATCGCCTCTCATCCGCGGCGTCCCCGGCGGGCCTTGGACGAGCTCCTCTTGGATCCGTTATTCAGCAGCTCCAGCTTTGCTTGCGCCTCACGCTTGCCGATGCCTCGCAGCGCAACCAATGCCGCCAGCTGTTCCTGCCTCGGCCTGGTCTTGCCCTGTTCCCAGTTGTAGATTGTCAGGGCCGATACCCCCACCAGCCGGGCGTAGTCGGCGGCCGATAAACCCGTCTTTCGCCGCTGGGCCTGCACCGAACGGGCCGAGAACCGAGCGCCCTCGTCGGCGCTGGGAGCCGGCTCTGGCGCCTCCAGCCGCTTTCGTTCCTGCGATTCCAGAAAACTGAGTTTCTTTTCTAGTTCATGTGTCTGACGTTTCAGTTGGGCGATCTCGCGCCGGTATCGTGTCACAGCCTGCGCCGTCGAGCCGGTTTGGTCGCGGACCTCTTTGCGGGCCAGCCGGCGGATTTCATCTTTTAGTGCGACTGCCAGGGACGTCATGGGTGCCTCTCTTCGTCGTTGTAGTTACTTTAGTTTGGATTGGACGCGCATGGTCAGTATACTTGGCGAACATTTGGCGCAATAGGATCTGGGTAAACAAAGTCGGTTCAGGCCTCTCAGTTTCAACCGATTCCAGTTGGATCATGTGCATCGCGATATAGCTACATCGTGGGGGGCCGACAGGTTTGTCATGACACTTGCCGAAGCACGCCAACTGGCCACTCGCCTCATGCGGCAACACAAGCTGCTGCCGGAGTGGTCGTTCCGTTTTGACCGCTCGAAAGTGCGGTTCGGCAAGTGCAACTACGCAAAAAAGGAAATCTCGCTCTCCCGCTACCTGGCGGCACTCAACAGTGAGGCGGAAGTCCGGGACACGATCCTACACGAGATCGCCCATGCGCTGGCACCCCGTGGCGCCGGCCACGGGCCCAAGTGGCGACGCTTGGCACTCGTGATCGGGTGCAACGGTATGCGGTGTTATGGCGACGAAGTGGTCCGGCCAGCTCCCAAGTACGTAGGAACGTGCCCCTCGTGCAAGCGAGTAATCTATCGGCATCGCCGGACGGTGATCGCCTGCGGCAGATGTTCGCCGGTGTTCGATGCCAAGTACGCCTTCAGTTGGCAGCCACTTTGAGGCTCAATGAGCGCCATGCTTGTGCGCCAGGATGATCGCCGTCACCAGATGGTTCAAAGCGGCCACATTCTTCCAGCGGCTTCCGACCCTCCACGCCGCCCAGGCCCGCCGCGTGGTACGTCTCGAGACACCGGCTCAGGTTTTCCTCGTCGACTGCCGAGCCGTGCCATCACCAGCGGGTCCATGGCCTGGCCGACTGGCTGACTTCGGGCCAGGCGAGTGCTGCGGAGCTCACCGGCCGTTTTGCCGTGGATTCCGGGCCGGCGGCGTGCGAGCGGCCCGCCGCCAACACGAACGCCAGGCCCAGCAAAAGCGCGCTCTGCAGCAGCGTATTCATTCGTCCGCGTCGCCCACCAAAGTCACTGTATCCGTGAAGTAGATGTCCGGACGGGGCGGATCGGCCATCCCATCCCCCAGGTAGAAGCCCGGATGCGCGGGCTGGTTATACGACACGTTTTGCCACGCCACGGCCAGGCGGTAAATCGGGTCGTGCATCAAGGTAACCAGGCGCCTGTCCGCTGGAATTGTCGTCACAAAGATGCGGAGCTCGCGGTTGTCGCGGGTGCGGGTCACGATCTCCTCGCGCCAGTCGCCCAGGATGTCGGCACAGAGGCACGGGTTCGACTTCGAGCCGTTGTTCGAGACGCACTCAAACGCTGCGCCATCGAGCAATTCGACGTCGCGCTGGGCCTCAAAGTCCCACTTGGTCACGCGGACGCCGTCGAGCAGCTCGCGCAGCACGTCGCCGTCCCACCAGATGCCCATATTGCACGGCCCCGGCATAGCTTCCGATAGGAGGTTGCCTCGGGCGTCGTACAAACCGGTCGCGCCGGAGCGCGGCCTGGCCGACGGTGCCGGCCGCGGCTGTGAGAAACCGCCTTCCGGTTCGCGCGCGTTGCGCGAACGATCTCGTTCGCCGCGCCGCTGCTGGGCCCACCACCACGCCCACGGCGGGCGCTGCTGCGTGTCGTACCCCCACATTTCCAAACCGCGGTGACGTGGATCGACATCCATCGCGACGGCGCGGGCCATGCCGCCGGAAAGTTTCGAGGGGACTCCGAAGATCTGCTCGCCGGTGCGGGCGTCGCGCAGTTGCATGCCGGAGACATTCGGCCCATCGCCATTCGCCTTGAATACTTCCAAACCCGGTCGATCGGGGTCGATGTCGGTGAAATGCATCGCGTCGCCGTGCCCGTCGCCGGTCGAGTACAGGCCGGTCCCGTCGTCGTCGATGACGCAGGAGCCATAAATGATTTCATCGCGGCCGTCGTGGTCGACGTCGCCGACCGCGATGCTGTGATTGCCCTGACCGCGATACGCTTCATTGCCGGGGGTTCCGTCGTCGCTATCGAACGTCCACACGGGGCTCAACTTGCCGTCGCGCCAATTCCAGGCGGCCAGTACAGAGCGGGTATAGTACCCGCGGCACATCACGAGACTCGGCCGCTGGCCGTCCAGATAGGCCACGCAGGCCAGAAACCGATCGGAGCGATTGCCCTCGGCGTCGCCCCACGACCGGACGTCCCCACGCGGCGGCACGTAGTCGGCGGTTGCCAGGGCGGCCCCGCTCGGGCCGTCGAAAACCGTAAGGAACTCCGGTCCGGTGAGGATGCGACCGTACTCATTGCGATAATCGGCCTGCGGGTCGCCGATGACCGTTCCGCGCCCGTCCTTGGTGCCGTCGGCCGTTCGACAGGCAAACTCGGCCCGGCCATCGCCGTCGAAGTCGTACACGAGGAACGGCGTGTAATGCGCGCCTTCTCGAATATTCTTGCCGAGGTTGATCCGCCAAAGCCGCGTGCCGTCGAGGCGATAGGCGTCGAAGATTGGCTCGGTGGTCACTCCGGATCGAGAGTTGTCGCGGCCCTGACCAACCATGTGGACGACGATCTCGTACTCGCCGTCGCCGTCCAGGTCGCCGACCGAGGCATCGTTGGCATGATATCCCTCCGGCGGCGAGATGGGGACCGAAAGGTACGGTGCGGCAGCGCTTCCGGCCGGCATCGCAAACGAGGGCGAAGGCGGCAGCTCGCGGCCTTCCACAACCGGCCGCACGAACCATTCGTTCCGCTCGGCACGGTCCGCGCCGCGATCGGCAACGTGCGTCGGTCCGTCGATTGGGGCGGCGTTCACGCGCACCGGCTCGCCTCCGGCGGTGACGCGGTAGACGTTGAACGCCGTGCCGGGCGGATCGGTGCCGAGCAGCCGCCATTGGATGAAGACCTCGTCGCTGGCCGACCGCAGCGCCACCAACCCGCGTCCCAGATGCTCCATCTGGCGCTGCGCGAGGCCGATCCGGCAGGGGAGCAGCAGAGCGCCTGCAATCGCGACGACGGTCCACGTTTCTCTCAGCGATCGAAACATCCGGCTGCTCGCCAGTCGAACCGGGGTTGGAATTCCGCCAAAGCACCCGCCGCGCGGCTTATCGGCTCCGCCGCCAGCCGAAGCCTAAGGCGAGCACGACGGCGACGAGCGCCGCGGTCGTCGGCTCCGGGACTGCCTCCAGGTTCGGCGCAGAGCCGGCCCCACCGGTCTGGCCGAAGTTTGCTACCCACGCGTCGTAGCCGCCCTGATTGCCGTAGGCTGTTGGGTTCGAACGCCAGAGCACGTAGTCGGCCGCATCGACGACGCCGTCTTCGTTGTGGTCGCCGTCCAAAACGGGTGGTGGCACAAACGTCGTCACCAAGAGCAAGCCGCTGCCAGTGATCAACGAGCTCTCATGGGCGGCGCCCGAGCCAAGGGCCCCCCAAGTGCCTGTTGCTTGCGACACGTCGTCAAAGAACAAGGAGTCGATCGTATCCGTAGCGGAGAAATTCAGATTCAACGTGGCCCCGGTCGACAGCAGTACGTCGGCCATATCGGCGAGGTACGCTGAGTTGATGCTCAATGTGCCGCCTTCGACGGCCGTATCCCCGGTGTAGGTGTTGGCGCCGGTGAGCGTGAGCGTGCCGGTGCCGACCTTGGTGATCAGCGTCGCCGACGTGCCGCTGGTATTTCCACCGTCGACAATGTTTCCGGCGAACGTGGTCGACGTGTTGAGGGCGCCGACTTCCCACGTCTTGGCCTGCGGCGAGGTGCCGCCGCCGGCGAAGCCGTTCAGTACGGATCCTGTATCGCCGCTTAGCGCACCAAGCTGAACGGTGGCGGCTGGCTGCGCACGGGAGCTGAGCGTCGTGCCGGCTTCCAGCGTGACGTGCGTGCTGGGCAAGCCGGATGGCGCATCGTTGAGGCGGGCGGCCATCGTGTTGGCCCCGGCGCCGGTGTCGGGGCCGATCGTCAAGTTGCCGGTAAAGGCCGAATTATCGCTGCCAATGTCGACGAGTCGCCCGTCGACGGCCGTCGTGACCCGCAGATCTCCGTCGCCTGACATGTTGGGCAGCGTGAGGGGATTGGTGTTCGCACCGGCGGTCGGCTCTCCATTGGCGTAAATGGTGCTGGATGTTGCCGCCGAGAGCGTCAAGCCGGAGTTCGTCAGCGCGCTGCCGATCGTATTGGCCACCGTGAGCGTGCCGCCGGACATCGTCAAGTTGCCGCTACCCAAGGCGCCGGTGAACGTGCCGATGTCGACGTTGCCCTCGTCGATCTCCGCCGGCCCGGAAAAAGTGTTGGCCTTCTGCATCGTCAGCGTGCTGGGGCCACGCTTGATGAATGAAGCAGTGCCGGTGATTACGCCCGGCCCACCAAACGTGTAGTCGTTCGTCGAATCGACGGTCACCGAAGCGGGACTGACGTTCGTGGCGAGATCCACCGTGAAGTTTGCAACCGGCGTGTTGCTCGGACCGTACGTATCCTCAAACGTGACGTCATCGCCGTTAACGTAATGGTCCAGGGAGTTGGTGTTGTTATTGTGCCAGTTCTGAGTCGCCTCGACGTCCCAAGCCGTGCCGGCGGTGCCGCGCCAGTTCACGTCGCCGCCGGTGATGGGCACGGCGTTGAAACGCAGGTTGTTTCCGTCGATGAAGACCGAAGGCGCAGCGCCGCGGCCGGGCCAGGCAACGGTCCAGCCGGAAGGGCCGCCGCTGAATCCTCCCGCCGAATTGAGGATCGTGTAGGTTCCGCTGGTTGGCACGCCGGCCAGGAAGCTCGGCGTTATCTGGGTCGAGCTTCCGGTAAGC
>CAZHIV010000565.1:0-5366 GCA_964532675.1 uncultured Planctomycetaceae bacterium | reverse complement strand
CCTTGATAATGGATCGTTTCCAATAACTCGGCCGAGGCGTATACGAACGTCTTGCAGGAGGGGCAGACCGTGCGAATCAGCCGCTGGGCCACGACGCCCACCAGCGCCGCGGCGATCTTGAACGACTCGATTCCCATGTCCACCAGCCGGTGAATGGCGCCGGCGCAGTCGTTCGTGTGCAACGTACTAAGGACGAGGTGGCCGGTAAGGGCGGCCTGCACGGCGATCTGGGCGGTCGGCACGTCGCGGATTTCACCAATCATGATGATGTCCGGATCCTGGCGCAGAATCGACCGCAGCGCCGAGCTGAACGACAACTGCCGCGTCTCGTCGACCTGCACCTGGTTCACCAACTCGACCTGGTACTCGACCGGGTCTTCGACGGAAACCACGTTGCTGTGCACGCTCTTGATGAGTTCCAGCGCGGAGTAGAGGGTGGTCGTTTTGCCGCTGCCTGTCGGCCCGGTCACGAGCAACAAGCCGTACGGCTTGCCGAGCAGGCCCTTGAGGCTCTTGAGCATGTCGGGCGGAAAGCCGAGCAGGTCGAGGCTGAACGTGAGGTTTTCCTTGTCCAGAATACGCATCACGATTTTTTCGCCGAGCACGGTGGGCAGCGTCGAGATGCGGAAGTCCACCTCGCGCCCCTCGACAGTCACTTGAAACCGGCCGTCCTGCGGCTTGTTGTGCTCGGCGATGTCCATCTTGCCCATGACCTTGATGCGCGAGACGAGCGCGGGGTGCATGTCGCGCCGCGGCCGGAGCGCTTCGTACATCTGCCCGTCCACGCGGAACCGCACGGCCGAAAACTTGCGGCTGGGTTCGATGTGGATGTCGCTCGCGCCGGCGCGAATCGCCTGCACCAGCAGGTAATTCACGAGGTTGATGATCGGGCTGCCGTCGACCATCGACTCGACGTTGGTCAAGTCGACCTCGGCCGCGTCGGCTTGCAGCTGGACGGCCGACTCGTCGAGGTCGGCCGTCACCGTGTCGACTTCGAAACCGTCCTCGTAGCACCTTGGCAATGTCCGCTGGATGCTGCTGCGGAACGCGAACACCGGCCTGGCGCGGAGGCTTGTAATCCGCTCGATTTCGTCAATCTGTTCGAGGTTTTGCGGGTCGGCCATCGCCACGGTGAGCGTGCCGCGGACCATGAACAGGGCGATGGCATCGAGCGCTTCGGCCACTTTGCGCGGCAGCAGCCGCACGGCAACCGGGTCGATCATGCCGTCGCGGAGCCGCACGGCCGGCACGTTCAGGTGGCTTTCGATGAAGGGCAGGATGGCGTCTTCCTGCACCATGCCCATCTCGACGAGCACCTCGCCCAGCCGCAGCCCCTTTTGCGAGCCTTCTGCCAGGGCCTGGTCGAGCTGCTCGGGCGTGATGATATCGGCGCCGACCAATTGCTGGCCGAGCGTCGCCCGGTTTGCGCGCGGCGGAGGCGTCGCCGCGTCCTTTCGAGACGCGGATTGCGAGTCTCGGAGAGACTCGTCTACGTGCTCTTCGCCAATCGCCACGTTCATTGCACGAAACTCCGCACCGCGCCGCCCGAATCGCGGAAGATTTCAAACCGGGAGCTAACGCCGGTGGCCTTGAGCACTTCGCGACACACGGCTCCCATGCCGGCCAGCTTCAAGGCTCCGCCCATCCGCTGGCATTTTTCCTGCACTTCGAGCAGCAGCTCCAAGCCGCCGCTGTCGATCACCGCGACGCCCTGCAAATCGAGCACGATCTGCGGCTGGCCGCGAGCGAGCTGCTTCTCGAGCACGGCGGCCAACTCCGCGACCTGCTCGCCGGCAACCCGGTCGCCGCCGCTGATCACGTCCACCGCGCCTTGGCATTTTTGTTGGAACATGTGTTTGCGGAGCGCATAGGGCGGAGGGCTAAGGGCGGAGGGCCAGAAAGAGAATCTGGCCCTCAGCCCTCAGCCCTTAGCTCTCTGCTACGCCAATGGCAGCAACACGCTGAAGGTGCTGCCTTTGTTGATCTCGCTTTCGACGGTGATTCGTCCGCCGTGCAGCCGCACGACTTCATGGGCCAGCGCCAGGCCCAAGCCGGTGCCCGTTTGTTCCTGGACGCGCGGGTCCTGGCTGCGGAAGAACTTTTCGAAGACTTTGCCCACTTCGTGCTCCTCGATGCCGACGCCGGTGTCCTCGACGCTGATCTCGATCTGCCGGTCGGAGACGTTGACGCGGAAGGTGACCCGCCCGCCCTCGGGCGTGTACTTCACGGCGTTGCCCAGCAAGTTGACCAGCACGGCGGCAACCTTGTCCTTGTCGATCTCCGGCTCGGGCAGTTTCTCGGGTATCACGACCTCTAGGCTCAGCTGCTTCTCTTCCACCTGCGGCCGGATCTTGGCCAGCACCTCGTTCAACATCCGGCCCAGATCGATGACCTGCTTGTTGAGCGAGAGCGAGCCGAGCTCCATGCTGCTGACGCTCAAGAGATCGTCGACGAAGCGAGCCAGCCGGGTGGCTTCGGAGTTGATCGTGTTCAAGAACTGCTTCTGCTGCTCGATGTCGATCACGTCGGCCAGCGCCAGCGTCTCGGCGTAGGCTTTGATATTGGCCAGCGGCGTGCGGAGCTCATGGGTGGCGGTGTCGACGAACTGGTCGCGCATCTCCTCGGCCAGTTTCTGCTGCGTGACGTCGCGCATGGTCCACACGTGGACCTCCTGCTTGCCGCCGCTGTCGATGCAGATCGGGTGGCGAGCGACGCGCGCCACGCGGTGCTGGCCGTTCTCTTCGCGCGTCAGCTCGGTAACGACCGCCCGGTCTCGATTGTCGTCGGAGAAGACGTCGTCCGCCTCGGACATATGCCAGCGGTCGATCAACTGGTCCTTCAGCCGCGGTGCCGATTCGTCGGCCTGATCGGTGCCCTGGGGCGTTTCTTTCAAACCGAGAATGACGGCCATGGGCAGGTTCCGGTAGGTCAACCGACCTTCGGCGTCGGTGGTGGCCACGCCGTCCGGGATGCTGTTGAGCACCGCGTGGAGCCGGCTTTGTCGGCCTTGCTCGAGCGACTGGCGGATTCGCTGGCCGAGCGTCTCGGAAGGCGCCGCGGCGAGCCGCTGTTGGATGACGCGGTTCCAGCCCCGCGCGGCCGCGCCCGTCGTGGGCACCTCGCGCAGCTCGCAGCTTTCGACCGAAGGGCTCATGGCCACCTCGTGCAGCTGCTGCTCGATGTCGGCAACCGGCCGGACAAGCCGGTTAAGCATCACGGCCCCGGCCGCCATGCAGCAAGCCGGGCCGATCAAGGCCAGCGGCGCGACACGGCCCGAGGCGCGCAGGTAGCTCCATAAGCTGGACTGGGCGACGCCAAGTCGCAGGGTGCCCAGTTCGGTGTCGCCGGCCTTCAAGGGCGCGCGATACTCGTGGAACGGCATCCCGCCTTCGACGTATTCGATGCGCACCGCGTCGCCCCAGCGATCGGTTATTCCGCCGCGCTCTTTAACCGTCGTGCCGGCCAGCCCACGGCTCGAATGGCTGAGGTATTCGCCGGTGGTCGAGACGATGGCACAATAGGCGGCGCCGCTTTCGGCGCGGAGTTCCGCCAGCAACGGCTGCAGGTCGGCGTCTTTATCGCGCAGATAGGCCAGCACGATGCGGTTGCTGCCGCGTCCCAGGGCGCGTAGGGAAGCGCTCTCGGAGCGGCCGTCGGTCACCGAACGAGCCACGTACACGGCGCCCACGCTGAGCCAGATCAGCGCGGCCAGGCCGAACAGCAAAAAATACGCCGTGATGCGGCGCGGCAATTGAATTTGCAGCTTGTGAACGAACATCGGATTCCGTTCCGTGCAAGGGTTCGGGGTTCGGGGTTCAGTTTTAGCCTGAACCCTGAACCCCGAACCGTGAACCTATTACTGGCGGCATCCTGCCGCCAGCGTTTCCTCGATGCAGTTAATCAGCTCGCTGGGGCTGAACGGCTTCGGCAACGCCGCCGAAATGCCCAGCGTCTGCTGCAGCTTGGCAAAATCGATCTCCATACATTTGGCGGTCAACAGGATGAATGGCGTGCGTCGGTGGGCCGGGAGCTGCCGCATGTGCTCGCATAGCTGGATGCCCGTCATCATCGGCATCTGCTGATCCGAGAGCACCAGGTCGAACATATCCTTCTCGAGCGCATTCAGGGCAAGCCGCCCATTGGCCACGTTGGTAACCTGAAAGCCGGCCCGAACGAGGTTGAAGCAGACGACGCCGGAGAGCGCGACGTTGTCCTCGCACACCAGGATCTTTGCTTTCTCACTCCTCATGGCAGGCTTTCCATGCGTGGCCTGGCCTTCAAGACCGGCGGCAGGGGATTCTTCCTTTTTCGCAGTCATTGCCATCCCGCATTCTTGCTTATCGACACCGCTGCGCCCCGATCTTTGTTGCGATCAGGACAATTGCCCCAGGCAGCAAGCTGACCTTGAACTGCGCCTTTTGCGGCGCTTCGCCAAAGCCTCATTTCTCGTCGAGCCAAGCAACTGCGAAGCAGTCGGTGTCGAGCAAGCATGCTAGCGGCTTAGAGCTCGCTGTATTTGACACCTGGATCGCTGGCAGTCGCGCCATCTAAGTTGCAGATGAACTCGCCGGTGCCGGAACAATAGGCCCACGAAGCCATGCCCGCCACGAAGGACTCGCCTTCCAGCGGGTCGGTATTGGTCGTGACGCGGATCGTGGCGTTCTTCCCGGCCACCGGACAGACCGGAAACGATCCGCGGAGATATTCTGCCAGGTCAGCCTTCAGATCCTCGCCCGTCGTATCGTCTTTGCCGGGCATCTGCCCGTTATTCTCGGCCGCGTAGCGCTCAATGGCGTCGCGCACCACGCCCAGCGTCTGCTTCAGGCCGTTGTCCGACGCTGCGCTGGACGTGTTGAGCAGCTTCGGCGCCGCCACCGCCGCGAGGATGCCCAAGATCATCACCACGACCACGAGTTCAACTAGCGTAAAACCTGTGTGCTTTCGCATATGACTGTCTCCACGATGGACTAATACTCCGACCCCAAAAAACGCCGCGGTGTCGAGGCGCTAAGCACGTCGATCCTTTCGGTCGGCCACTTGCCCGCCATCGATCGGCAGGAGGCCGTGGCTATTAAAAACTTAGAACGTATTTTTCGAGGTGCGCCGTTTGGGTGTGGATTTTGAAAACTCGCTTACAACCGGGTGGGCAACGCCGTCGTATCCGTCAGAACCGGCGCGCCCGGACCCGCAATCCGTGCCCTTAGTCCGACATATTGACATCCGAGGTCGTGCATAACAGCGAGCGCTGGGCGCGGCTTCGGCCGCGGGAACAAGAACCGGTTTCAAAACCCTCTCCCTCTGGGAGAGGCCAGTGTGAGGGTGCATCGGTTACTGGTAATTCGCCCTCACCCCGGCCCTCTCCCAGA
>CAZHIV010000564.1:0-11850 GCA_964532675.1 uncultured Planctomycetaceae bacterium | reverse complement strand
GGTACAGGCAATTCTACACCACCGCCCGCGCGAATTCCGCTTGCCGTTTAGCTGAATAGCGCCCGCACGGCAATCTCCGACCAGCTCTCGAATTCATCGAGGCGGGGGAGAATATCCGCCACGGAGCGGAATCGCGCATCGAGGATGTCGGCCTCGCGAGGCTGGATTTGCGGCCGCTCCACGTCGCACAAATGGACGACCCCCAGGTGGACCTGGCCCACCGGCGTCTGGTCGTCGTTGATGAGTCCGACGACTTTTTCCTTCAGCGGCGTGTCGATCGCCACTTCTTCTTCGAGCTCGCGGCGCATGCCCTCGCGGTAGACGTGCTCGAGATGCCCGGCCTTCGAATCGACCGACGAGATGTGTCCTCCGACGCCGACGCTGCGCTTGGTGTGCAGTCGGCGCTCGCCCTGGCCGCTGCCGCGCAGATACTCGAAGAGGTGCGGCTTGCCGTCGGCATCGTGCCAGCGAAACAACGCGTAGGGGATGAGCTGCTTGAAGCTGGGGTCCTCCTCCATCGCTCCGCGTGGCCGATAAGCGACGTGCTCGCCGTCGAGCAGCATCGGCAGGTAGCGTGCGATGTCGGCCGAGAAGCCCTGGAAATAGCCCAGCTTGTGGAACAGGGCGGTGGGGACGACGAGGATTTTTTCTTCGGCGACGACGGGCACGGCGAGTCCTTTCAGTGGAGAGCGGAATACTTCCCTCCACTGATTCTACCGATTCTCGCGCCGCCTGCTAGCGGTGGAGGTGCCCGTCGGCTCGCTGTCCTCGATGACGAGCTTCAGCTCGTCGGAATTCGCGCGCAGCTCCGGTGCGTACATGGCCGACGCCTTGGTGGGCAGGGCGCTGAAGCGGCCGGGGATTTCGGCCCGCATGCGGTAACTGATGCTGTGCCGGCCCCGGGCCAGCCGCGACACGAAGAAGGTCACGCGGTTGTCGCGCAGCTCCATGTAGGCGCCTAGCTCGTTGCCGCCGTATCCGCTTCGCAGCTCGACCGGCTCGCAACCGGCCGCCTTCATGTCTTCGAAGAGGATGTACTCGTAGTCGTTCTTCGATTCGATCACCAGCTCGATCTCGACCAGCTCGCCGCTGGCGACGCTGCCGAGGTGGGGAATCTCCTCACGTTCGAAGTCGTCGACGCGCTGCCGGACGACCTGTCCGCGGCCGCCGGCAACGTCGATCGATTTGTCGGCCGGTGTGAGCTTGTAGTAGCGCCGCTCGACTTTCAGTTCGAGGCCGGCGCGGCGGATGTGGTTCTCGAGCGTGAAGTTCGTGAAATAGCCGTTCCAGTAGAGCGGACCGGTGCCCGACTTGCGGAGCTCGATCGTGTGCGGGCCCGCCGAAAGCGCGTCGCCCTCCAGCACGAACGAATTGTCGAACGCCAGCAGGTTTTCGGCGGTGATCTTCACGTCTTTGTGCTTCTTGCCGTCGACCCAGATTTCCACGTTGAGATCGGGCTTGTCCTCGCCGCTGGCGGCGATGTAATCGGCCAACGCTTCGATTACCAGGGCTGTGTCGCGGGTGCTGTTCCAGTACGTGGCGTGCCGGCGGTTGTTGACGAGGTACTTCACGATTTGCGGCGCGACCGGCCCCTTTGGCTCCGTGGCCGCCAGAAGCTTGAGATAATACGCGTGGGCCTCGAACTCGCTGCCGTACCAGTACCACCAGATGCCTTCCGGCAGGTTCAGGTAAGCGGTCTGGTTCTCCTCGTCCTCGACGACATACTGGCTGATGTTGCGCATCACCATGGCCAGTTTTTCGGTTTCGTCCTGCTTGTGAAGCGCCAGGCCGTACATCGCCAGGCTGTATACGGCGAGCTTCGTGCGGTCGTGGTAAAGGCGGTCGCGCATGGCGTCGGCCCCTCCCCTTGCCCCTCCCCGATGCGGGGAGGGGGAGGCCTCGACCAGCACCATGTAAACGAGTGCGTCGATATTGTCGGCATGCTGCTTCGCCGGCCTGCTCTTGTCGATCACGTTGCCGTCGTCATCCACGTTGGCCAGCCGGCGGAGCTGCTCTTCCTGATACGCCCGGAGCCAGGCGACGCCGCGCTCCAGCATGCCCGTGGGCACCGCCACGTCGTTCTGCTTGGCAATCTCGAGGCCATGGACGACGAGCGCAGTCATGTGGGGCGTCGACTGCTCGCCCCAGCCGCTGAACCAGCCCCAGCCGCCGTCGGAAAGCTGCATCTCGGCCAGCCGGTTCACGCCGGCATGGACGATCTTTCTCAGCTCGGCTTCATCGAACACCGGGTTCGGCCGAGCGGAGCGCGGCCACTTCTCGCCTTGAGAAGAGGCGTTGTCGCTGGTGTCGCCATTTGCGGTAGAGAGCCGTTCCCTTTTCTCCCGGATATCCGTCAGGTCGAGTCCCATCTTCAACAGCGTTTGCTGCGTGATGACCGCCGGCAGGAAGCGGTTGAGCGTCTGCTCGGTGCAGCCGTAGGGATAGTCGACGAGGTACGGCAGGGCGTCGACCATCGTGCCGGCCAGCGTGGGCGTGTAACGCACGTCGAGCCGCGTCTGTTCGGCCCGCCGCTCCCTGGGCACGGAGATTTCGAAGGCGGCGATCCGGTCGTCCGGGCGCAAGGTGCCGGTGTAGCTGTCCGTCTTGAGCATGCCGTGCACGTAGACGGGGAACTTCATCTGGACGGCGTCGGACTCTTCGTCGGTGAGGGCCAACATGCGCACGACGGCCTCGCCCTCGCGGCGGGCCTTCACCCGCCAATCGACGCGCCGCTCGCCGCCGGCGGGAATCTCGACGACTTGCTCCGCCTCGTCGGGCAGCGCGAGCCTGCCGCCATCCGACTCGAGCCGCACCTGCACCTGCTTGGCGTCCGGCAAATAGTTGTGCACATTCGCGCTGAGCACCACCTCGTCGGTTTCAATAAAGAACCGCGGCGCCTGCATGCGGACAATGAGATTCTTGCGGGTCACCACCTCGGCCGATGCCTCGCCCACTCGGGTGCCGTGGCCCATGGCCCAGGCGCGGATCGTCCAGGCGGTGAGGTTTTCCGGCATGTCGAACTCGACTTCCGCGTGGCCGTCCTTGTCGGTTTCGAGCGCGGCCGCCCAGAACGCCGTGTCGGCGAATTCGCTGCGGATCGTGGGCTCCGCCAATTGTTGCCCGCCAGCGGCGTCGGCAGGTGCGGGGGCCGCCGCCAAGGGTGCCATTTCGGCGGCTGATTTCACCGCGACGCCCAACATCATGCGCCCCCGTTCGCCGCCGCCGGGTTCGACAGAAGTCGACGCGACCAAATGGAATTCCTCGTCGGCCACCGAGTCGCCGAAGATGCCCAGGCTTTGCATTCCTTTCTGGCTGGGCGGCACGAGGTTCCCGAACCAGCGCTGCAGATTGGTTTCCAGGTAGGGCCGATGCTGCCGCCGCCACTTCCAGAAGAATTCCTTGATGTCCGCGACGTTCGTGCCGCCCGAAATGTACTCCAGGCTTTTGTCGAACACCGAGAGCACCGTCGAGCCGACGAATGGCTTGCCGGCCTCGTCGGTGAGCTTGAGCGTGACCTTGGCGTGCTCGCCCGGCTTGTACTGGTCCGCCGACGCGGCGAGCTCGATATTGAGCACGCGCTTGGCGGGCGGGACGTATATCTCGCGGACCACCGTGTGGACATCGCCGCCCGCGATCGTGATGGCCTCGACGAAGAAGTTCGGCATGTCCTTCTGCGTGACGCCGATTTCCACGACCGTGCTCTTGCCGGCCATCCGCACCATCTTGGGCGGCAGGTAGGCCCCGCCCGCCGGCCGCACGAACAGCAGCACCGTCGATCCGACGCGGTTGGAGTTCACTTGCAGCTTCACCTGCTCGTCGGGGTCGTACTCCTTCTTATCCGGCACGAGCTCCAGCGCGTTGAAGCGGAAGTCGCTGCCGTCAAAGCCTTCTCCGATGATCGTGAACACATAGCCGCCTTCGATTTCGTGCCCCGCCTTGTCGGTGACGCGATACGACAGGCGGTACTGGCCCTTTTCGGAAGCCTTGAAATTCGTTTCCGCGCGGCCCTCGGCGTCGGTGGCCAGCTTCCAAGTGCGGACCTCGACCTCCAGCGGTTTGCGCTCGGGGGCCCGGTCGTAGGTGACCTTGAGCAGCCGCAGGTGGCCGGCGCCTTCCACCGGCCCACCGTCGGGCCGGCGAGCGGCGAAACTGGCGGAGATTGTCTCGCCGACCCGGTAGTAGCCCCGATCGACCCAGGCGAAAACCTCGAACGGCTGGCGGGCAACGAGCACCTCGCCGCTGCCGACGATCGTCCGCCGCGACTGGTCGACGACCTCGGCTTCGATCGTGTACCGGTGGTCGCTGTCGGGGTGCGCCGCCTTGGCGACGGACGTATCGATTTCGACCGCCACGGTGCCATCGGGCCCGATCGATACCTCGCGCTCGGCGACGACCTCCGGCTGCGGCATCGGCCGCCAGAACCACGACGGCGCCGGCCGCGGACAGCCCCATTCGTTCCAGCCCGGGTACCAGTCGTAGTCGTACGCAAACCACCAGTATCCCGCGCCGTACAGCCAATCCCATGGCCCGGGCGGATACCAATGGGCCGCGTGCTCGCTGCGGAGCACCTTGTATTTCACCGTGGCGCTCGTGACGGGCGAGCCGAAATAATACTTGGCGCGGATCGTGGCGCTGATCTTTTCGCCGAGCATCACCGGCCCCTCCCCTTTCCCCTCGCCATCGTGGGGAGGGGTGTCGACCGTCACCTCGAACTCGGGCTTCTTGTATTCCTCCACGCGGAACGAGCCGCCGCCCTGGTTGACGACCACCAGCCGGTACTGCCCCAGCGTGGCGTCGGCGGGAAGCTCGAAGCGGTCGGCGATGCCGCCGTAAACGTCGGACGTGATCGTCTTGCTATAAACTTTCTCCCCTTTCGGGTTGTGGATCTCGACGGCGAACGAGCGGTGCGCGAAAAGCGACCGGTCTTCCAGGTCGTACTGCGCCTGGCGGATCCAGAACTTGAACTCCACCGCCTGGCCGGGCCGATAGACGGGCCGGTCGGTAATGGCGAACGTCTTGACCTCGTGGTACTGGGCGTCGTGGTAGCGTGCCCGCCAGACGTTGTGAAAGCCCAGGTAGGCCAGCCGGCCGCCGGGCGTCGTGGCGGTGGCGATCCACTGAAAGTCGCGCTGCGATGGGTCCTTGGCGTCGTCCGGAAGTGGCAGGTAGGCCTGGCCATCGTCGCCCGTTACCGCGGTAGAGGTCTTGGTATCGATTTGGTATCGGTTGCCATCCAGGTGCCGCTGGCGGAAACCGAAGAACTCCACGTTGCCCTTGGCGATCGGCGCGCCGCTGGCGGCGTCCGCTAGGTAATAGAACGACTTGTCCTGCATCGGCTTGCGGACGATCGCCGTGTCGGCGACCCACAGCACGATCTTCGACGTGTTGCCGTCTGCGACCTTGGCCGTGACGAGGTACGCGCCCGCTTTCTGCAGCGGCGTCGTGACGGTGATGCGTTTATCAAAATGTTTTTTCCGCGGGTCGAGGTCGAGGCTCCACCGGGCCGCCTCGGCGCCGACGTATTGCGTTTGCTGCTCCTCGACGAGCCGGTAGCCGATTTCCGACACGTTCATCCACTGCCAATCGAGCTGCTCCGGATTTGACTTCAGGTAGGCCTTCAGGTCGTCGAGCAGTTTCCGCACGTTGATCTCATGGGCGACGAACTCGACCCGCCTGGCGTTGCGGAAGCGGAATTCGACCGACGCGCCGCGCCCCGCCGGTTGCGTCATAACGCTCTCGAACTCGCCCCAGTTGCCGACGATCTGCTGGAGGCGATGTTCGAAATGGGTCCGCTTCTCGCCTTCGCTCCGCTCGACGGCGGCGCGCCAGTAATCGGCGGCGCGGTCGTACTGCCGGCGGTTTTCGAAGATCTCGGCCAGGTTGCGAACGGCATCCAGCCCGGCCGAATCGTCCGCCGCCGATTCCGCAATCTGCTGAAACAGCTTGATATAGCTGTGCTCCTCCGGCAGCTTGAATCGCTTGATGCCGGTGGCAAGCCGGGCGATCGTTTCGTCTTCGCCGAGCGTGTCGAGCGCCCAGGTGGCCGGCCGGTCGTCGGATTCATCGTCGGCCTGGCGCGAGAAGAGGATGCGGTACTCGGCCATGGTCTGCACGCCGAACTGCGAATGGAGGAAGTGCGCGCGAATCATCCGCTCCTCGTTTCGCAGCGCGAGGTGCCACTCGACCATGGTTTCAAGCACCCACCGCCAACGCTGGCCGTCGTTCTTCGCGTCATCCCAGCTTTTGGGGACGGCGTAAAAAATCGGATTGCCATCCTCGTCAACCGGCGCGCCTTGCGGCGCTGTGCCGAAGTGATGCCAGCCTTCCTCGTAATCGGGCAGCGTTTCGAGGTCGGTGAGCGACTGCAGCCGCCAGGCTTGCGACGGATCGCCGAATCGAATCGCCTGGGCGAATTCTCTCAGCATCGCGGCCGGCTCTTGTTTGTCGTCGGCCGATTCGGCGGCTTTCATCGCGCGGTGGTAGAGCTGCATGGCGCGCACGCGATCGCGGTCGGCCGCATTGACGACCTTGCCGCCGCCGCGGTGCTGCCCGCGGCGGAACTCGCCCGCGATCAGGTAGCCGAAATGCTCGACTTCGAGATACGATTGCGCAACGGCCGCCAGCAGCCGCCAATCGTCGGGATGCTCCGCCACGGCCTGCTCGCGAAAGGCATCGATCTCGTCGGCCCGATTGAGCTGCTGCAGGCAGTTGATGGCCGTGTCGAGCGCCGGCGGCAGCTCGTTCGAGTCCGCGTCTTCGGACAGCATGAAGCGGCGGAGCCCTTCGTAGGCTTCTTTGTAGTTGCCGTCCTTGTGCATTTGCATCAAGCGTTCCATGGACGGCGGATCGCTCCGTTCCTGGGCCCCTTCTTGGGCGTACAGCGACAAGCTGACAACCGCCGTGCAAACCACCAGGCCGAGGATCAATATGCGGTCGAATCGTTGCATCGTCGAGGTCCCTTCCGCGGATCCGAATGCCCAACAGACGCCATCCTGTTGTACGTGGCGAGCGGCGTTCGGGTCTAGCTGAGATGGCCCGGCCTCAAATATTGGACGAGCGGGGGGCCGAGAAGTTCCGCCTGTCGCACATGCCCCGGCCCCTGTGGCGTGACGTCAGCGCGGCGGGGTGCCGCCCCGTTGCGAAAAAGCAACATCCGCTCGCCGTTCGGCGAGGCAAATCGCGGTTTGGAGCGTGAAACCGAGCCAAACAGCGAGCGCGGCCGCCGCCGGCCGCTCGGTGGCATGGGGGATGCAACGGTGCGAGTCGGGAAAATCGCGCGCTCGCCCCGGCGGGCATCGGAATGGCCGGCCACGATTGCGAAGCGCGCCATACAACTTCGAACGACATCATCGATGACACAAGTTTCACGCGGGATTTCGTTTCACGAATCGCTGCTTTACAGCTTGCATCGCCTCATCGACGCCGGCGTTATCTGCTCGGTGACGGGCGTCGCCCTGGGCTACACGCACCAGGCCACGCTGCCCGACTTGCTGACGATCGCCGCGGCGACGATCCTGGTCTATCACGTGGTGGCCGAGCTGAGCGGCCTGTATCGCAGTTGGCGCGGGTCGCGCCTGCGGGGCGAAATCGGCTGCGTGCTGATGACCTGGGCGTACGCCGTGCCGGTGCTGCTCGGCGCGGGCCTGGTGACGCAGTACAACGCCGAGTTCTCGTATGCCTCGAAATTGATCTGGATCGCCACGACGCCACTGGCGATGGTCGCCACGCGGATTGTCTTGCGGAAAACTCAGCAGCGCTTGCGGGCACGCGGGTTCAACACCCGCCGCTACGCTGTCTGCGGCGTGAACGAGCTGGGTGTCCAACTTGCGCGGAACATCGAGACGGCGCCGCAAATGGGCTTGCGCCTGGCCGGCTTCTTCGACGACCGGCCGCGGGTGCGGACCGCCGGACCGCCGGCGAGTGGCTTTTCCGACCCCGCGTGCTCCCGCGTCGGCAACGTCGACGAGCTCGTGCAGCGGGCCCGCCGCGGGGCGATCGACATCGTCTACATCACCTTCCCAATGCGTGCCGAAGCGCGGATTCGAGAGCTCCTCGTGCGTCTGGCCGATACCACCGCCAGCGTATACATCGTGCCGGACTTCTTTGTCTTCGAATTGCTGCATGCCCGGTGGACGAACATCAACGGCCTGCCGGCCGTAAGCGTGTTCGAGAATCCGCTCAACGGGATCGACGGCCTGGCGAAGCGGAGCGTCGATCTGCTGCTCGGCTCCGTGGCGCTGGCCGTGGTCGCCCTGCCGATGTTCGTCATCGGGCTGGCGATCAAGATCACGTCGCCCGGGCCGGTCTTTTTTCGCCAGCGGCGGTACGGGCTCGACGGGCGGGAAATCCAGGTATGGAAGTTCCGCACCATGACTTGCTGCGACAACGGCGACGCCGTGCGGCAGGCCACGCGCGACGACGAGCGGATCACCCGGGTGGGCCGCTTCCTGCGTCGCACCTCGCTGGACGAGCTGCCGCAGCTCTTGAACGTGATCGAGGGCAACATGTCGCTCGTCGGCCCGCGGCCGCACGCCACCGCCCACAACGAGCAGTATCGCTCGCTGATCGACGGCTACATGCTGCGCCACAAGGTGAAGCCGGGCATCACGGGCCTGGCCCAAGTAAACGGCTATCGCGGCGAGACGGAAACGCTGGACAAGATGGAGCGGCGCGTCGCCTGCGACCACCAGTACATCCGCGAATGGTCGTTCTGGATGGACGTCAAAATCCTGGCCCGCACGCTGCTGGTGGTGTTCTCGCAGCGAAACGCTTATTGAGGCCGTTCGGTTCTAAGAAGCTAAGCCGCGAGCGAAGCGCCGACCGCCGCTGGCGGTTTAGCTTTACTTACGGCACTGCTTTACGGCTTGAAGATTTCCGGGTTGTTGTTGGGATCGAAGTCCCGGGCCGTGTATCCGTTGTTGATCTTCAAGTTCGAGTAGGTGTAGCTTTCGTCGAGGGGCGGTTCGCCGCCGCCTTGGGGAGGCCAGAGGAATACGTCGTAATGGAGCGGGATCCGCAGTTCGTTATCGAAAAACACGCGCTGCACGTGACCCCGGAAGTTTTGGCGCGGCACGGGATGGACGACCTGCACCATGGTGGTCGATCGGCCGTTGATCTTCGTGTCGGCGTTGGTCGTGACTTCGCACTCGGAGAATTGTGTTTCCGCTTCCCATAGCTTGATCAGCTCGGCCGTCAGGTTGCGGATGCCGACGTGCGTGATGGGATGTTTCTGGCCGCGCATGGCCACGGCGCCTTCGGGATCGAGGTTGAGGGGGCCAAGGTAGCGCTTGAACCCGGCTTCCAGCACGATCATTTTGTTTTGATTCTGCCCGGCGACGTACACGACTTCTCGCCCCGTGAAAGGCTTCAGGAACGACATGTAAACGCTGAACGGATTGTGGGCCACCTTTATGAAGATGTGCTGGTATTCGCCGAGCTGGCCGTTGACGCGCTCGCGCTTGACTAACGTACATTGGTAATCGCGGATGTCCCGCTCGATAATCTCCTGGCTCGCTTTGAGTGTGCGCACCACGGGCGCCAACGGATGTTCGTCGGGCCGCTGCGCGAGATCGAACGGCGCCCCGCCCGCCGCGGCCGCCGATTCGGCATTCGACGCCTGGGCGCCGGCCGGCCGGGCTGCGGCCGTTTCATTCGCGACGCGGTAGACCGGTTCGCTCGCGCCATTCTGGCCGCAGGCCAGGGTGCTTGAAATCAAGGCGGCAACGGTTGCGGAAACGGCGATAGTCGCGCGGTGCGACGTTTTGCATGTTGACAACATGGTTCGTTCTCCTGACATTCACCGCCGTGACAACAGACGCGACGGCCAATTGATGTGGCGGGAAGTTTGGCGGGTGACTCCATTCCATCGTAATTGCAGTCGCTTCTCGCTCCGCGAGAAGTGCCGCTCGTTCTGCAAGCCGATTCCGCTCAGCGGTCGCTGGCAGGCAAACAAGGCGGTACAATCCCTTGTTGGCTGGGCTTTTTCCACCCAACCCGTGATATCCTAGACAACCCGGCTTCTCGACGGAAGGGAGGTTGCCGTGCCGGAAACGCCGCTGGAAATAGGCCGCATCGAGTCGATGCCGTTCGGGGAAAACACCTATCTGGCTCATTGGGCCGGCCGGGAGGACTGCATCGTGTTCGATCCGGGATTCGAGCCGGAAGCCATTGTCGACTACCTGGCCCGCCACTCGCTGACCCCGGCGGCGATTGTCTGCACGCACGGCCACAGCGACCACATCGCCGGCAACCGGGCCCTCAAGCAACGCTGGCCCGCCTGCCCGCTGGTGATCGGCGCGGGCGACGCGCAGAAGCTGGTCGAGCCGGAGCTCAACCTCTCCGCCGCATTCGGCCTGTCGATCACCAGCCCCCCGGCAGATCGTACGCTCCGCGAAGGCGAGCGGTTCACGGCCGCGGGAATCGAACTCGAAGTGCTCGAAGCGCCCGGTCATTCCGTCGGGCACATCGTGCTGCTGTGCAAGCAGACCGAGCCGTGGCGAGTTTTTGGCGGCGACGTGCTGTTCGCCGGCAGCATCGGCCGTACGGATTTCCCCGACGGCAGCTTCGATACGCTTCGCGACGCGATCCACGAAAAGCTTTTCACGCTGCCGGACGACACGATCGTGCTGCCCGGCCACGGCCCGGAAACCACGATCGGCCGCGAAAAGCGCACAAACCCATTCGTCGGCGCGCCGGCGGGGTACAAATGACCAATCATTTCAACGCTGTTCCGCGGCCCATGCTGCTTGCGCCGACGACGCTTCCACTGGAAAGGCAGATTCGGCCGGCACTCGTCTGCAGCATGATTGCTCCTTCAATCGTAGTTCCAAGGCATTCGCCCTCAGTATGCTCGGTGCCATGTGCGATGCGCACGAACCGGCCGGTAAGCGTGCAAAGTCGCTGCTGCGCCTCTTGAAGTTGCGGCTCGCCTTTCACTAGCTGGCCTAGCCGCGTATGCCAGTGCTGCAAAAACTTCGCGAGAACCATTTGGAGGTCGTGTAGCTTGCCGGTCGCATCGCAAATCGCAATCCCATCGGCAGTCACGCAATTCGGTGAAAGGCGCCGCGGATTATTGACGTTGATGCCGATGCCGACCACGAGCCGGTCTTTCGCCGGCGCTGCGCCGCCGGGCGATTCGATGAGGATGCCGGCCACTTTGCGACCGTCCAGCATCACGTCGTTCGGCCACTTGATGCCGACGCGCGTTTGCGGCGCGGCGAGTTTCAACTCCTGTTCCAGCGCGTCGCAGACGGCGACGGCGGTGGCGAGTGAGAGTTGCGGCCAGTTTGCCGATTGGATCCCCATGGCGGCCGGTTCGAGCAGGATACTGAACGTCAGCGCGCCCTCAGCCGACCACCAGGCGTTTTTGCCTCGGCCACGACCGGCCGTTTGATGCCGGGCGACGACCAGCGCGGGCAATTCGATGTTCGTTCGGCGGGCCAGCTCCGCGGCACGATCGTTCGTCGAACCCAGCGTGTCGTGGATCTCGACGTGCCGGACGAACGTCGCCGCGCGGATGTCGTCGGCACTAAGAAAAGTCCCAGGCGTCGTTTCGGTATCGGATTTCATCGCACTGCATTGCCCGGCCATCTTGGCCGGGTTTGAGCAACCCCAAGCTCAATCCGGATGATTCCGACGCAAGATGCGTCGGCTATGTGGGAAATCCGTCATCGCCCGTGCGAGCTGTCGGCCGGGACGCAATCGATATTCGTACTGCCGCGGACAAGCGGCAGCGGCTCGCCGGCCGAGATGTGCGGCGTCGTGGCGGGGAATTCGAGCGTGAACCGGCTTCCCTGGCCGACCTCGCTTTCGACTCGGATGCGGCCGCCGTGCTCCTGCAGTATTTTCTGG